>JAILQT010000135.1 GCA_024698805.1 Solobacterium sp. | reverse complement strand
TCCCCGGGCACATTTACGGCTGTTTTTGCGGCCTCACCGGTGTCTTCCCAAAATAATGTACATATCAAACCGCAAACCCATATAATGATATATGCGTGAAAAGAGGAATACCGTTATGGACAACAGCAATACAGGATATCTGGATGAGAAGGTCGTAAACAAGTCCCGCAGGAACGGGATCATCATGCTGGCGATCGGGGGCCCGCTGTTCATCATGTTCGTGCTGACCTATGCATATATGATGTTTGAAATATTCAGCGTCAGCAGGATCGACCTCAATGAGATCATGGGGGCGATCACATTCATCATGATCGTCATCATGATCGTGGCACCGTTTTTCCTGCTCGCAAGGGGCGGGCTCAGACGCATCATCCTGACATCCCGCGCCGCAAAGCTCAATGCATTCTTTGTGAATGACGACGACGGCATCATACCGCTGGATGAGATCGCCGCAAAGCTGAAGATGCGCAGGGACAGTATTGCAGACCAGGTCGGCGAGATGCTGAAGCGGAAATACCTGCATCATGTCAGGATCCTGGAATCAGATCCTGCATGCGTGCTGCTCACGGACGGCGTGAAGGAGAAATGGCATGATGCCTGTTATCTGAATGAAAGCGTGCTGTTTGATGAGAAGGTGAATACAGGCTTCGTCACCTGGACCCTGGGCATGTTCTGCACCAGCATCACGGTCTTTATGCCGGCATTCATTATGATCAATCTGGAAGAAAGATTCCCGCTGTTTATCCTGATCATCCCGATCACGCTGTTTTCCCTGCTGTACTGGGGTTTCTTCACGATGAACAGGAACAGGAGGAGGCTGAAGCGTGCTTCCGCCTATAACCAGGCGATGGAGAGCTGCCAGCAGTCCGCGATGCCGGTCACGGAGATCGCGGAGAAGGTAAAGGTCAGTGAAGAGAAGGCAGTGGAAGATATCCGGGGCCTGCTTGAGAGCGATGTGCTGAAAGGCTGCAGTCTGGATCTGGGCCATGAGCCTTCGGTCACACTGGCTGACGTCAGGAGGGGATCCGCAGTCTTTACGGCTGTGAACTGTCCGCACTGCGGCAGCACCGCCAGGATCAGGACCGGCCGTGCCGGCAAGTGTTCCTACTGCGGCAATTTCCTGACTGCGCCTGCAGATACTGCCGCTTCCATCGAAGCTGTCCGCAGGAATGACAGTATGCGCACATACCGCCGCTGGCTGCCGGAGTCGGGACAGTATGACTTCCTGAATCAGGAGAACAGGAAAAAGGCAAAGGAAAGAGCATCGCTTTTCCTGATGGCAGGAGGATTCATCCTGCTGATCACCGCATCGATGACGTTCACAATGGCAGCGTACGGCATATCCGAAGGCGTCGGTACCCTGGTCCGCTCTGCAATATTCATCGCCGTCGGCGGATTCGGCGGCTGGAAGCTTTTCCATGAAGGCATCCTGCTGCTGGACGCGAACCGGTATGCCATGACAGCCGCAAAACTCTTCTGCATAACGCCGTACAGGGAACTCCGCGCTGCGGATATCGCTGCGATCACAGGGGCCGGCGCAAAGGGAACGGATCTTCTGAAGAGGACATTCCGCTATGGATTCATGCAGAACTGCAAATGGAACGACGGGACGGTGGTGCTGCAGGACAGGGCGCATGCGAAAAGCGCATATGTGCGCAGCGACTGCCCGCACTGCGGCGCTGAGATGATGCTCAAGAAAGGTGTCGTGACCGTATGTTCCTGGTGCGGGTCCTTCGTCGATGAGAACGGTGTGATGCATGCCGTAGGCACGAGGAATAAGAAAGTCATCCTGGATGATACCGGGGAAAACAAAGGCGGCGTCATTGCGTATGTAAACGATCTGACAGGACTTTCCGGCGTCCAGATGGAAGACCTGGTGAGCAGCCTGCCTGCCGAGATCGCCAGGACAGACGAAAGCGGTGCTGCAGCGATCCGGGATTCCCTGCAGGCACTTGGTGCTTCCGTTACGATCAGCTGACTGTATGGCCTTCTTTCAAAAGAAGGCTTTTCGTTTCGCATGCATGTTACAGATGTCGTATACTTAATCTGCAGGGATATCATCATAAAAACAATGATGGCCTTCCGTTTCGCAAGGAGGAGATATGAAACACAAGAACAAACCCTTTAAAAGCCGCAATATGACGGAAGGCAGCATCCCCAGACTGCTGATCACATTTGCGATCCCCCTGCTTCTCGGCAATATTTTCCAGCAGTTCTACAACATGGTCGACAGCTGGGTCGTGGGTAATTATGTTTCCAATGAAGCCTTCTCGGCAGTCGGTACGGTAGGACCGATCATCAACATGCTGATCGGGTTCTTTATGGGGCTTTCTTCCGGCGCCGGCGTCGTGATCTCCCAGTTCTTCGGCGCGCAGAAAGATGACAGGGTGCAGGATACCGTACATACGGCGATCGCGATGACGATCATCCTCGCTGTCATCATCACCGCTGCGGGAATACTGCTGATCCCGGTGCTTCTCGGCTTCATGAACACGCCGGCGGAGGTACTGCCGGAGGCAAAGAAATATCTGACGATCATCTTCGCGGGCGTATCCGGACTGATGTTCTACAACATCGGCGCATCGACGCTGCAGGCGATCGGCGATTCCAAGAGACCGTTCTATTTCCTCGCGACCGCTGCGATCCTGAATATCATCGGCGACCTTGTGTTCGTCCTCCTGTTCCGGATGGGCGTAGAAGGCGTCGCTTACGCTACGATCATCGCCCAGGCTGTGTCTGCCGTCCTGATCATGCGGACACTGATGCGCACCAAATTCTGCGTGCACCTGTATCCGAAGAAGATACGGCTGCACTGGGATATCCTCGTCAGGATCGTCCGTGTCGGCATCCCGGCTGCGCTGCAGATGGCGATCATTTCCTTCTCGAATATCTTTGTACAGTCCTATATCAACCAGTTCGGAGCGGACGTCATGTCCGGCTGGACGGCATATTCCAAGATCGACGCGCTGATGCTGCTGCCGATGCAGTCGATCGGTCTCGCAACGACGACGTTCGTCGGTCAGAATATCGGCGTCGGAAAGGTCGACCGTGTCCGCAAAGGCGTTCGCACTGCATTGCTGATGTCGCTTGCCGCGACGGTCATTCCGATGATCCCGGTCATGATCTTTGCACCGCAGCTGGTCACGTTCTTCAACAGGAAGCCTGAAGTCGTGGAATACGGCACGCTGATCCTGCGCTGGATCTCCCCGTTCTATGCGATCACATGTTCTTCCAACGTGCAGTCTGCAGCACTGAGGGGCACAGGCGATACGAAGGCGCCGATGGTCATCATGATCTTCTCATTCGTCGTATTCCGTCAGATCTATCTGTTTGTCATGTCGCACTTCATTTCAAATACCTTCCTGCCGATCGCAATGGGATATCCTGCCGGCTGGATGCTCTGCACCATACTGACGGCAGTCTACTACCTCAATGCAGATCTGGGAAGGAACAGACTCACCGCGTAAAAGCTGACACGTTCAGCTTTTTTTCTGCATACTGCATTACCCGGGAAAAGACGCATGCAAAGAGAAATATTATCAGGCATGACACTGAACGACGCCTTCGATTATCATATTGATGAGTATCACAATACGCCTGCACATACAGAACGTATGCAGGGGATGCTGATGCAGGCGTAAAACAGAAAGAGGAAAAGATTATGGGAATGAAATCACCTTTCATATGCGAGATCGCGAAAAATACCTATGCAGTCAATGAATTCGGCATGGATGCCATATATCTCTGCATCGGGAGTGAACGTGCGCTCCTGATCGACACCGGCACCGGCATGTTTGATGTGAAAGCTCTCGCGGAAAGACTGACCGATAAGCCGTATGACGTCGTCCTGACACACGGGCACGTTGATCATGCAGGCGGTATGGACCTGTTTGAGCAGGTATATCTGCACAGGGCGGACTTTGAGGCGGCATTATCCCTGACATATGAAGAACGCGTCGAATACGCAAAGAAACTGCGTGCCATGGATACGGAACATGCCTATGATGCGGAAGCGGATGCAGTGCGCAGATGGAACTCTGTACCGCAGCTGATCCCGGTCGGAGAAGGGCATGTATTCGACCTCGGGGACAGGACACTGGAAGTATTCCATACGCCCGGTCATACACCGGGTTCGGTCTCCCTGCTGGACAGAAAGAACAGGATCCTGTTCAGCGGCGATGCATGCAACGTCAATACGCTGTGTCTGGGGAGCCCTGTTTCCGTACTGAAGAAAACAGCGGAAAAGATCAAAGGGCTGGAGCCGTACTTTGACAGGGATTACAACGGTCATAACGGCTATGCGGGCATGCCGGACTGCTTCTCGCAGCCGGACAGCGTGCATGACGATGTGATCGAAGCCTGCCGTCAGATCCTGGGAAAAGAGACTGAACCGGAAAAGGTCATCTTTCTCGGAAGGAACTGCCTGGCCGTGACATCCGGCTGCGCAAGGGTGGTATTCTATCCGGAAAATGCGTGCTGATGCGGCACCTGACACTGCGTCAATTGACGGGTCTTCACGCTTCAGCTATTCTGCAGGCAGAAGGAGGCAGGTATGGATGCAGGAAAGACAGGCAGGCTGATCGCGGAAAGAAGGAAGGAAAAAGGTCTGAAACAGTCGGAGCTCGCAGCCCTGATCCATGTATCGGATACGGCTGTATCAAAATATGAAAACGGAAAGAGATTCCCGGATATATCCGTGCTGGAAGATCTCGCGAAAGCGCTGGATCTGACTCTGACGGAGCTGATCACAGGGGAGCGGGAAGAAGATGTTCCGGAAAAGCAGGAAAAGGCAGTGGCAGAAGCCCTGCGGGTCTCAGCTGCGCAGAACAGGATGAAATCGAAAAGAAACATGGGCATCCTGTCAGCCATATTCGGAATGATCATCCTGATCATGGTCTTTTATCCGGTATGGCATATGCCGGAATTCATCCGGCTGGATTCGAACCGTACGGATGCGGTCTATTCGCTGAACGGGTCTTTCATTGACATAACAGCGTATGTCAGGAAGGGTTCGTCAACAGTGCGCATCCCCCTGGAAAACTTCGCGTCGCTGCCGGCAGAGTCTGTGCGCTTCGTGCATATCAGCGCCGATGCGGAATGGGGTGTACATATAGTCGGAGGTCCATACCGTGAATCTGTCGGTCTTTACGGCGACAGCGCAATGCCGAACTATATCGATGAAGACGGGGAGATCAAAGAGATCCCTCCCATACCGATGAAATGGGCAGAATCCCTGCAGGTATCGTCAAAGGAGCAGATCCTCGGCATCGATGCGGATCACGATCTTTCCGCAAGTTTGTCTTCCTGCCTGGAAAACGGTGATTTCGCCGTGATCGTTACTGCGAAAAAGCATTGAAAAACAGCAGACCTGTATCATACTGCAGGTCTGCTTTTACACGGGTCCGGAATAAAAATACGAGACAGTACGGGAAAACATAGTATAATCATACGGCGAGGTAAATGAAATGAAAATTGCAGTAACATATGAAAACGGTGAAGTTTTCCAGCATTTCGGTCATACGGAAACATTCAAAGTATATGAAGTTGAAGACGGAAAGGTGACCGCTTCTGAGATACTCTCTTCTGACGGACAGGGACACAGCGCGCTTGCTGTGCTGCTGAATGAGAACAGGATCGATGTCCTGATCTGCGGCGGCATCGGTGCCGGTGCGCAGAATGCGCTTGAGCAGCAGGGAATCGAACTCTGTGCCGGCGCATCCGGCAGTGCGGATGAGGCAGTCGAAGCATATCTGCGGGGCGAACTGCAGAATACAGGCGCAAACTGCGACCATCACAGTGAAGAACATTCCTGCGGTGAACACGGATGCGGTGAACATGAATGCGGTGAACATGAAGGCTGCAGCGGATGCCCGTCCAGCCCGATCACAGGGAAAAATGTGGGAAAGAAGTGCCGTACACACTACAGGGGTACGTTCAATGACGGGACACAGTTCGATTCCTCTTATGACAGAGGAGAACCTCTTGAATTCCTCTGCGGCGCAGGCATGATGATCCGGGGCTTTGACGCAGCCGTTGCGGATATGGAAGTGGGAGAGATCAAAGAAGTGCACCTGATGCCTTCCGAAGCCTACGGTGATCACGATCCGAAGGCTGTATTTGCCATTGCGATCAAGGATCTCCCGGGTTCCGAAGAACTCTCTGCGGGCGACCGGTGCTACCTGCAGAATATGTACGGTCAGCCGTTCCCTGTAAAGGTCACCGCAAAAGATGATGAGAACATTACATTCGATGCAAACCATGAGATGGCCGGGAAAGAACTGAACTTCACGATCGAACTGGTCGAAGTGCTCGACAACTGAAAACACACAATGCCTGTATGCCGTGCGCATGCGGGCATTTCTTAATTTTCCGGATGTTAAGAAGTTTTTCACATGCATCGTGATACAATACAGCGGAAGGAGAAAAGAAAATGGAAGAGATGATCGGCGCAGCTGTCGTGATCGCATTCATCGCAGTCGGGTCCTATGCTTTTCTGAAGTGGTCCGCAGCCGATGACAGGCAGTATGTATTCGAAGCCGAGATCACCGATCACTGGACGGTGAACGGTATGGAAGGCTCTGTCAGTGTGGATCTCGGCGTGCATTCTTACACAGAACTGCGATATATCGTTGTCTTCCGCCGTACGGACACAGGGGAGGAACTGCAGTTCGAAACAGATTCCGAGGTCTATTCGTATGATGCCGGCACGAAAGGAACGCTGACGGTACACCGCGGCAAACTGAAAGAGTTCATTCCGGTAAAGAGTGAAGAATATCTCGGATCAGATCAGTAAAACAGCGCTGAAAGGATGACAGGCATCCGCCGGCGCTGTTTTTTTGAAAACGGCTCAGGACAACAGGAAGCAGCGTAATAGGAAAAACATCCTATATAAACAAAAAAACCTTCTTTTGGAAGGTTTCGGAATGGTGACCTCTGAGGGACTCGAACCCTCGACCCACTGATTAAGAGTCAGTTGCTCTACCAACTGAGCTAAGAAGTCATTTTTGTGTGCTAAACAAATATAGCACTGCGTTTTATATTTTACAAGAGGAAATTTGAAAAACGTTATTCATTATGTATCGAACATGGAAAAAAATCGGTATAATAGTGACTGAATTAAGCACATGCTTGAATAAACAGGAGTAAGCTTATGGGAAAATATTTCGGTACAGACGGCTTCCGCGGAGAAGCCAATGTAGATCTTACATTTGATCATGCAGTGAAAATCGGACGCTTTCTCGGCTGGTATTACGGCAAGAGGCTGAATAAGAAAGCCAAGATCGTTATCGGCAAAGACACGAGAAGATCATCCTATATGTATGAATACGCGCTGGTCGCAGGCCTGACAGCCTCCGGTGCCGACGCCTATATCATGCACGTCACAACGACGCCCAGCGTATCCTATATCGCAAGAGTAGATGATTTCGACTGCGGCATCATGATCAGTGCATCGCACAATCCGTACTACGACAACGGCATCAAGATCGTCAACAACAACGGCGAGAAGATGGATGAGGAAACGATCCTTGAGATCGAAGACTATCTCGACGGCAAGATCGAGATCCCTGTCGCTGTCAAGAACGATATCGGCATGACTGTCGACTATGCGGCAGGCAGGAACAGATATATCGGTTATCTGATCTCCATGTCCAAATACAGTTTCAACGGCAAGAGGATCGGCCTTGACTGTGCGAACGGCGCTGCATGGTTCATCGCCAAGAGCGTCTTTGACGCCCTGGGTGCCAAGACCTATGTCATCAACAACGAACCGGACGGCTTCAATATCAACACAAACTGCGGCAGCACGCATATCGAAGGCCTGCAGAAATTCGTGATCGATCACGGACTGGACTGCGGCTTTGCATTCGACGGCGACGCCGACAGATGCCTCTGTGTGGATGAAAAGGGCGAGCTCGTAACAGGCGACCATATCATGTACATATACGGCCTGTATATGAAGAACAGGGGCAAGCTGCTGAACAATACGATCGTTACGACGGTCATGAGCAATTTCGGATTATACAAAGCCCTCGACAAGGTCGGCATCAGCTATGAGAAGACCAAGGTCGGAGATAAATATGTCTATGAAAACATGGTCCAGAACGGCCACAGGATCGGCGGCGAGCAGAGCGGCCATATCATCTTCACGAAGTATGCGACCACAGGTGACGGAATCCTGACAGCACTGAAGATGATGGAAGTCATGATGGCATCGAAGAAGCCCCTCTCCGAACTGGCTGCACCTGTAAAATTCTATCCGCAGGTACTGAAGAATATACGCGTCAAATCCAAGCCGGAAGCGCAGAATGACCCGAAGGTACAGGAAGCCGTACAGAAGGTCGCTGAAGCGCTCGGTGACAACGGCAGGATCCTCGTCAGGGAATCCGGTACAGAACCTGTGATCCGCGTCATGGTGGAAGCAGACACGAACGAACTCTGTGAAAAATATGTCGATGAAGTCATTGATGTGATCAGGGCACAGGGTCATGTAAGTGAATAGGAAGGAGCACACATGAGCAAGATCGTATTTCTCGACGTTGACGGAACACTGATCAACTACAACGCAAAGACACCCGAATCCGCAAAACTCGCAGTTGCGGAAGCCAGGAAGAACGGCAACCGCGTTTACATCTGCACCGGATGCTCGAAGGCTGAGATCGAACAGAGGGATCTTCCCGAGCTTGACGGCATGATCGGTGCCAACGGCGGCTATGTCGAAGACAACGGTACAGTCGTCATGCACCAGAGCCTGACCAGGGAACAGGTAAAGCATATCGTTGACTGGTGCAATGACAGACATCTCGGTTTCTATCTGGAAGCCAATTCCGGCATGTACTGCAATGACTGGATGCTGGAACAGGGACCTGCGACGATGATCAAATACGCGACCGGCAAAGGCGCAGACCTCGCAAAAGCAGAAGCGAGCGCATCCGGTTTCGTAAACAGCTTCATCCACCTCAAAGGCGAAGACCTTTACCGCAGCGACGTAAACAAGATCAGCTTCATCCTCAGCTCCTATCAGGACCATCTCGATTCCAAAGTCGAATTCGAAGGCCTGGAAGCCAATACATGGGGCGGCAAGGGCGAGCATGCGCTGTTCGGCGACCTCGGTCCTTCGGGGATCACAAAGAAGCACGCGATCGAAGTCCTGCTGGACTATCTGCACGCTGACGTTGCGGATACGATCTCCTTCGGTGATGCCAAGATCGACCTGTCCATGTTTGAATGCTGCGCATACAACGTCGCAATGGGCAACGGCGGTCCCGAGATCAAGGAAGCTGCCGACTATATCACGGATGACGTTGATGAAGACGGTCTCTACAACGCATTCAAATATCTGAAACTTATCTGATGACCGAAAAGCCGGATCTGCAGGTTAATGCCTGCCCATCTGGCTTTTTTCCTTTTTCGGCTTCGGGATCCGCAGGAGCACGAAATCTTTATTCAGTTTTGCATAGAGCTCTGCCGGTGACAGGACGTCGGGGTTGATCTCTTCAAAATATACGTGCATGTAAGTGTCCATACTGTTTCCTCCTGCTTCAATCATAGAAGAAGGGATGCCTTTACCAGTTCGTAATTATGTACTGATAAGAAGGAATTTGACATACCTTTCAGATTGTTTGTCTGTTTTTCAATATAAATTCCGTATAATAGAAGTGGAGGCATCCATGAGCAGTATAAAAACCAGGATCATTGAACTTCATAACGGCACAAAGATGCCGTCCCTCGGATACCGGATCGATACGGATAATAAAGATAAGATAAGCCTCAGTGTCAAGAATGCGGTAAGCGCCGGATTCAGACACTTTGATTTTCCCGCCGACCCGCAGATCGAAAAGACTGCGGCGACAGCGCTCCGGGAATCGGGGGTCCCGAGATACGAGCTCTTCCTGACGCTGAAGCTCGCCGACGAGAATCACGGCTATAACCGGGCGCTCCGTGCATTTGACCAGAGCCTGAAACATATCGGCAGCGACTATGCGGATATGTTCCTGATCAACTGGCCGGATCCCGTGCAGTACAGGGACCGTTATGAAGAGATCTCCATGGAGACATGGAAGGCATTGGAAGAGATCTACAAATCCGGAAAGGCGCACGCGATCGGATTCGCGAATTTTCATGCGCAGCATATCGAGCATATCCTTGCCAAGTCGGAGATCGCGCCGATGTTCAACCAGGCAAGGATCTATCCGGGCTGCCCGTTCACGGAGAACCTGGACTGCGCGGACAAGCACAAGATCCAGACAGAAGGATTCCTGCCTGCCGCACATGACGCGATCCTCAATTCCGATGAACTGAAGATCTTTGCGAAAAAGTACAGGACCACGCCGCGGAACATCTGCATCCGCTATCTGTTTGAAAAAGGCTGCGTCGCACTGTGCCAGGGCACGGAGAAGGAAGAACTCCTCTACGCATGGAACGCATATGATCTGAAGTTTGAAAAAGAGGACATGATCTATCTGGACGCCATGCGGAATTACGGACCGAAAGAGAACAGTCCGGAAAAATAAAAAAAAGGGAATGCGTTTTCGCATTCCCTATACAAGCATAAAGGGGAAATCCCTTTTTTCTTTGCCCAGATACCTGTACAGTGTCCGTACGATCAGTTCATGATCCTTGCCTTCATGAAGGCCGCTGACACAGATCGTGGCTGCCCTCTCACCGTTCACCGTGACGGGGAAAGCCCCGCCGACAGGAAGCACCTGCGGCATCTTTTCAAACAGCTCTTCATAGCTTCCGTCCAGGCTGTGCTTCACATGCGGCCAGATGCTCGCGTGTCCGCTCAGGAGGGAAGCCTGGCGCTTTCCTTCCGCATAGACAATGTTTCTTTCCGATTTGGAATCCATCATATACTGGAAGATGACAGCCTGGTCGCTTTCACGCGTGATCCGGATCATGACTTCACGGTCCTCCTTTTCCGCTTCCTCCTTCAGGAGGCAGCCGACCGCAAACGCGGTGCTGCTGTCGAAGGAATCGAAAACGAGGTCCTCTTCTTCCTGCTGCAGCAGGCACAGCGCTTCGTCGGTATAATGCAGGCTGTTTTTCGCTGCTTCGATCAGTTCCGCTTCGTGCAGGATGGCGCTGTACGTCATGACGCTGCTTTCCGTTTTCCCTTCTTTCAGGAGCGAACAGAAATGACTGATCTCCGTATAGAAATCATCGTTGATATACGGGATATCCTTTTCTGTCACGACGCCGTCCTTTTCCAGGATATAGCCGGAAGGGCGGTGCGTATTCTTTACGGTGAGCACGGCATTCTCCGTTTCGATCGTTACGAGCTGTTTCCCGTTCCTGTCGAAAGCACACTCAAGCTCTGCTTCCTGGCTGCCGTTCGTATAGAAGGCTTCCGCATACATCTCGACGCCGTTCCTGCAGGCTGCGCGGATGCGGGAAAGCTTCCACGGCTGCGCAAAGAATTCTTCGAGCCATGAGGCGCAGTATATGCCCATATCCAGCAGGCAGCCGCCGGCTGCGCTGTCGGTATGGTAGGTCTTCCCGATATGTTCTTCACGCATCTGGTAACAGAACGATGCGCGGATCCTGCGGATCTTTCCGAGGGACCCGCTTTCCAGCATCTGCCTGATCTCGACAGCTGCCGGCGTGAAGCGTCCTTTCATGGCTTCCATGAACAGGACACGGTTCTTTTCGGCGCACGCAAGGATCTCCCGCGTTTCTGCCGTATTCAGGGCTGCCGGCTTCTCGCACAGGACAGCCTTTCCCTTTTCCATTGCGGCAATGGACCACTGCCTGTGAAGGTGGTGCGGCAGGGAAACATATACGGCGTCGATGTCCGGGTCATCCAGGAGTGCTTCATAACTGTCATAAGCTTTCCGGGCGCCGTACTTGTCCGCAAAAGCCTGCGCCTTTTCCATGGTCCTGCAGCTGACAGCCACAAGGACGCTGTCCGGTTCGTTTTTCAGTGATGCCGAGAAACGCGAAGCAATATTGCCGGCACCGATGATGCCCCATCTGATCATACGTTTTCCTTTCCTGCATAGATCTCATTCAGACGGAGAAGGATATGCACGTTCTTCTCCATGGACTGCACGGGAACGTATTCAAACCTTCCGTGCGCATTCTCATATCCTGCGGACAGGTTCGGGCAGGGCAGTCCCCTCCAGGAGAGGGCAGACCCGTCCGTGCCGCCGCGGAACGCTTCTGTTTTCGGCTCGATCCCGCAGTCGCGGATCGCCTGCTTGAGATCGTCGATCATGAACGGGACAGTGTCGATGACTTCCTTCAGGCTTCTGTACTGTTCTTTGATCACAAGTTCGGCAGCGTTGTCATATATCCGGTTGACCCGGTCGACCACTTTGCGCAGGTACGCTTCCCTCTGTGCGAAGATCTCGCTGTCGTGATCGCGTATGATCAGCGTCAGTTCCGCATGTTCGCATGTCGAGTGACAGCTGATGATATGGAAGAATCCTTCCCTGCCTTCCGTATACTGCGGTTTTTCATACTTCGGCAGGCTGTTCATGATCTCGGCAGCGATGTCGGACGCATTGACCATGATGTTCTTCGCAGTGCCCGTGTGCACGGATCTTCCCGTAACGGTGATGTAAGCCTGGGAAGCGTTGAACGTCTCATCCATGTAATAACCGAGATGGTCGCCGTCCAGCGTATAGGCGATCTTTGCGCCGAAGCGTTCCAGGTCAAGATCCCTGGCAAGGCCGCCGACCTCTTCGTCGGGCGTAAAGGCGATCGCGATATCCCCGTGCGGGATGCCGGGATTGGCGCAGTAGTACTCCGCCATCGTCATGATCGAAGCGATCGAGGCTTTGTCGTCCCCTCCCAGCAGTGTGGTCCCGTCTGTCAGGATCAGGTCCTGCCCGGTATACATCTGCAGGTTCGGGAAGTCCGCTGCCTTCATGACGATATTCTTTTCTTTGTTTAAAACGATATCGCCGCCGTCATAGTCCTTCAGCACCCATGGCTTTACATCCGTGCCGGATGCATCGGGTGCCGTATCCATGTGGGCGATATAGCCGATCGGCATGCCCTTTCCCGTATTGCCCGGAAGAAGACCGTAGACGACGCATTTCTCTTCATCGAGATACACATCGGAAGCACCGATCTCCTTGAGTTCGTCCCTTAACATTCTTGCAAGGTCAAACTGCTTCATCGTTGTCGGGACCGTACCGGAAGAAGGGGATGACTGTGTATCCGTTTTCGCATAACGGATCATGCGTTCTGTTACCTGTTCATTAAAGTTCATATGCTTTTCTCCACTGTAATCATTATATCCGAAATGAATTTGCAGGTGCACCGATTCGCAGTCTGCCGGATTTGTTATAATCTAATCAGATAAAGGAGTGAATTATGAGACCATTGCCAGAAGGATTCCTGTGGGGAGGCGCTACTGCCGATTTTCAGTTTGAAGGCGGCTTCAACGAAGGTGGAAGGGGCATCCTGTCCCATGACTACGAAACAGACGGAAGTCTGGAAAAGCCGAGACACCATACACTGCGCATGCCGGACGGTACGATCATAACCCCGGCCAGCAGCTTCTTTTACGCGGAACCTGTACCGGAAGAGGCTGTCCCCGTATTCCTGGAGGATGAATACTATCCTTCCCATAAAGCTGTCGATTTTTACCATCATTACAAAGAAGACATCGCCCTGATGGCCGGCATGGGATTCAACGTATTCCGTTTTTCCATATGCTGGAGCAGGATCTATCCGACAGGGGATGAAGAGACACCGAACGAGGAAGGCCTGAAGTTTTACGATGACGTGATCGATGAGATGGCGAAGTACGGGATGGAACCGCTGATCACGATCTGCCATGACGAACTGCCGATGGAGCTGGCGCTGAAATATGACGGCTGGAGCTCCAGGCATGTGATCGACTGCTATCTGCGCTACTGCCGCACACTGTTCGAAAGATACGGAAAGAAGTGCCGCTACTGGCTGACGTTCAATGAGATCAACGCCGTCCGCGGCTTCGGTCCCTGCGGAACGAGGCAGAGCACAGGAAGGGTGCACTACCAGGCTGTCCACCACATGTTCGTCGCCAGCGCGAAGGCGGTCATCATGGGCCATGAGATGATGCCCGGCTCCATGTTCGGCGCGATGTATGCGATGAGCGAGCTGTATCCCGCCACCTGCAGGCCGGAGGATATGTTCCGGCATATGCAGGTCAGAAGGGAGAACTGGTATTTCATCGATTCCATGGCAAGGGGTTATTACCCGGCCTATGCGAAAGACCTGTACGCAAGAAGGGGATTTGACGGCATCACGATCGAAGACGGCGATGAGGAGGTCATGCGTGAAGGCCAGCTGGATTACGTGTCCTTCAGTTATTACAGGTCCAATATCGTCAAAGCGGGAGATCCTTCCTTTACGGTAGGCGGCTCACCCAACCCGTATCTGAAGAGCACGGACTGGGGCTGGGCGGTCGACCCCCTCGGCCTGCGCTACTGCATGAATGAGATCTATGACCGCATACAGAAACCGATCTTCATCGTTGAGAACGGACTCGGCGCTGTGGATCAGGCGGATGAGAACGGTTATGTCGAGGATGATTACAGGATCGATTATATGCGGGAACACCTGACAGAGATGTCCAACGCAGTCAATATCGACGGCGTGCCGTGCATCGGCTATACGATGTGGGGTCCGATCGACCTTGTTTCCCTGTCTACAGGCGAGATGAAAAAGCGGTACGGGTTCATCTATGTGGATATGGACGATAAAGGAAACGGGACGCTGAAACGGTCGGTCAAAAAGTCCTATTACTGGATGAAAAAGATCATTGCGACCAACGGTGCGGCACTGGATGAATAGCGTTTTCAAAACACTGAAAAACATATTGACAATATAGGAAAACAGATGAAAATATCAATGGCATTTCCACCTGTTTTTTCAATGTGATTTTCGTGTGATATTGCTTGAATACTGTGTGATTTGGGTGTACATTGTACTTAGCGGATACAGGTATTATTAGTATGTTATGGAATGGATAAAGCAATGAGCATATTTTAATCATATTCTCTTTATTCGTTCCGTTTTTTGATGATACATGATCATCCAGGGGGACAAAGCTTATACGATTTCCATGGTTCTTGTGAAATGATTGCAGGGCCGCTTTAAGATCATCAGCAGCAATTTAATCATAGATCTCATAAGGCAGACAGATCGGATCGCCGGGTGTTCTGCATGTCTTTGCTTTTTCTGCGGTAGTGAAGACGTACTGACTTTCCGGTTTGCCGTTTACCATGGCTTAAAGGCAGTAAGCTTTATCAATATTGCCAAGACTTAATAATTTAAGGAGGACAAAAAATGGCAAAGTATGTAATGGCGCTTGATGCGGGTACAACCAGCAACAGATGTATCCTCTTCAACGAAAAAGGCGAAATGTGCTCCGTAGCCCAGAAGGAATTTACACAGTATTATCCGCAGCCGGGCTGGGTAGAACATGATGCCAATGAAATCTGGCAGACACAGCTGTCCGTTGCACGCGCAGCGATGAAGCAGGTCGGCGCTACAGCCGAGGACATCGCAGCGATCGGTATCACAAACCAGCGTGAAACAACGATCGTCTGGGACAGGAAGACAGGTCAGCCGGTTTACCACGCAATCGTATGGCAGTGCCGCAGAACTGCTGACATGAAGGCAGAACTGCTCGAGAAGTATCCGGAGATCGCAGATGAGGCTTATCATAAGACAGGTCTCGTATTCGACCCTTATTTCTCAGGCACAAAGCTCCGCTGGATCCTCAACAATGTAGAGGGTGTCCGCGAGAGAGCTGAAAAAGGCGAACTCTGCTTCGGTACAGTCGACAGCTGGCTGATCTTCAAGCTGACAAAGGGACGCGTACACGCAACAGACTTCTCCAACGCTTCCAGAACGATGATCTTCAACATCAACAACTGCGAATGGGATGAAAAGCTCTGCGAGCAGCTCGAAGTACCGATGTGCATGCTGCCGGAAGCTAAACCTTCCAGCTATGAGTATGGCGAGTCCGATCCTGAATTCTTCGGCGGACCGATCAAGATCACGGGTGTTGCAGGCGACCAGCAGGCTGCTCTGTTCGGCCAGACATGCTTCAAACCGGGCGAAGCAAAGAATACATACGGTACAGGATGCTTCATGCTGATGAACATCGGCGATGCTCCGATGTATCCGAACAACGGACTTCTGACAACGATCGCATGGGGTCTCGACGGCAAGGTAGAATATGCCCTCGAAGGTTCCGTATTCGTAGCAGGCGCTGCGATCCAGTGGCTCCGCGACGAGCTGAAGATCGTTGACACAGCACCGGATTCCGAATACTTCGCAACACGCGTACCTGACACAAACGGCTGCTATGTCGTTCCGGCATTCACAGGTCTCGGTGCTCCGTACTGGGATCCGTATGCACGCGGCGCTATTACAGGTCTGACACGCGGCGTCAACAAATATCATCTGATCCGCGCTACTCTTGAATCCCTGGCATTCCAGACAAATGACGTCCTGGCAGCTATGGAAGAAGGTTCCGGCGTCAAGCTGAACGCTCTGAAAGTCGACGGCGGCGCATGCAAGAACAACTTCCTCATGCAGTTCCAGTCCGATATCATCAACGCTCCTGTACACCGTCCTGTATGCGTAGAGACAACAGCTATGGGCGCAAGCTATCTGGCAGGTCTTGCAGTCGGATTCTGGACAAGCAAAGATGACGTTATCAAGAACTGGGCATTTGACAGAGTCTTCACACCTTCCATGGACAGCGAAACAAGAGCGAAAGAGCTGAAGTACTGGAAGCAGGCTGTCAACACAACACTGGGCTGGGCTAAATAATCCCTGCACAGGGCATCGGTCAGAATCAAAAAAAAGCATCAAAAAAAGAATAAATATTTATAGGAGATAGAAAAAAATTATGAAACCGTATTTAGCAGAATTTATAGGTACATTATTACTCGTTCTTCTGGGTGACGGTGTCTGCTGCAACGTCAGCCTGGAAAAATCCGGCTTTAAGGGCGGCGGAGCTGTCCACATCCTCATCGGCTGGGGTATGGCGGTCATGGTCCCTGCATTCACATTCGGCGCAATGTCCGGTGCACACTTCAACCCTGCAGTAACGATCGGCGCTGCGGTCCGCGGCGGTATCGAATGGGGTCTTGTCCCGGGTTACATTATTGCTCAGATGCTCGGCGGTTTCTGCGGCGCAGCGATCCTGATGGTACTTTACAGTGACCATATCAAGGCAACAGACAGTGACGCTACGATCCGCGGCTGCTTCTGCTGTGCTCCGTCCATCCGTAATACAGTTACGAACTTCCTCGCTGAATTCGTAGCAACATTCGTTCTCGTATTCACACTCGCTTCCATTCCGGGTGATGCAGGAGCTTCCGGCGTAAGCTGGGTACTCGTATACGGCGTCATCGTTGCGTGCGGCGCATCCTTCGGCGGTCTGACAGGTTATGCAATGAACGCAGCGAGAGACTCTGCTCCGCGTTTCGCTTATCAGCTCCTTGGTCCGAATAAGGGCAACAAGGATCCCGACTGGGCATATGGCTGGATCCCTGCAGTAGCTCCGATCTGCGGTGCGGTCGTAGCTTCCCTGCTGTGGATGGCTGTATTTGCTTAATCCATAAACGGATCACAGACAATAATCGTTTCGTGTATTAACACATTCTGGGGGATCGGCAACGGCGCAAGTCTGTCACGCCGGTTCCCCATTTCATTTCCATGAACCATGCACGTAAGCATGGGGACACAAAACTGGACAAAGAGGAAAAAAGACTATGTATGACATAATTATCATCGGCGCCGGAGTCACAGGCAGCTCTGTCGCCAGAGAGCTCTCAAAGTACAATGCGAATATCTGTGTCCTCGAGAAATGCGAAGATGTCTGCGAAGGAACATCCAAGGCAAACTCTGCCATCGTCCACGCAGGCTTTGACGCAGCGGAAGGCTCCCTGATGGCAAAGATGAACGTCAGGGGCAACGAACTGATGACACAGCTCGCGGAAGACCTTGAGATCCCTTTCACAAGAAACGGCGCCATGGTCGTATGCATCCACAAGGAAGCGATCGACGGCCTGCAGACACTGTATGACCGCGGTATCGCAAACGGTGTCAAAGAGCTCCGTATCCTCAACCGCGAGGAATGCCTGGAACTCGAACCGAATCTGAGTGAGAACGTCCAGGGTGCGCTGTACGCTCCCACAAGCGGTATCATCTGCCCGTTCATGCTGAATATCGCAATGGCTGAGAACGCAGCCCAGAACGGCGTGGATTTCCGTTTCAATACACGTGTTGAAGATATCAATGCCGACGAAGAAGGCATCTGGCATCTGCGCACGAACAACGGTGAATACAAAGCAAGATATGTGATCAACGCTGCCGGCGTCTATGCGGATGTGATCCACAACATGGTCAGTGAGAACAAGATCCACATCACACCGAGGCGCGGTGACTACTGCCTGCTGGATAAAGAAGTAGGAAGCCATGTAAAACATACGATCTTCCCGCAGCCGACAAAACTCGGCAAGGGCGTACTTGTCTCACCGACGATCCACGGCAACCTGATCGTAGGCCCTACAGCTGTAGATATCGACGATAAGGAAGGCTGCAATACGACAGCTGCAGGCATCGAAGACCTGATCAAGAAAGCAGGCGACCATGTAAGGGATCTCCCGCTGAGAAAAGTCATCACGTCATTCGCGGGCCTGCGCGCCCATGAAGCAAACCATGAATTCATCATCAAAGAGGTCGAAGATGCGCCGCACTTCATCGACTGTGCCGGCATCGAATCTCCGGGTCTCACATCCTGCCCTGCGATCGGCGAGTTCGTCGGACAGATGATGAAGGAGAAGATGGGCCTTACAGAAAAAGAAAACTGGATCGCCAAGAGGAAAGGCATCCTGAACCCGCAGGAGCTCAGCTTCGAAGAGAGAGCGGAACTGATCAAAGAAAAACCTGCATACGGCAATATCATCTGCCGCTGCGAATCCATTTCCGAAGGCGAGATCCTCGATGCGATCCACAGACCGCTCGGTGCCCGCAGCCTTGACGGCGTCAAGCGCCGCACACGTGCAGGAATGGGAAGATGCCAGGCAGGCTTCTGCTCACCGCGTGTCATGGAGATCATTAACCGCGAGCTCGGGATCCCTGTAGAAGAGATCACGAAGAGCGGCGGCCGCTCCAATATCGTCCTTGAAAGGACCAAGGGTAAAAACGGAGGCGAAGCATGATTACATATGATATAGTCATTATCGGCGGCGGACCGGCAGGCCTTGCGGCTGCAGTCTCCGCACGTAAAGCAGGCGTTGACAAGATCCTGATCCTGGAACGCGACCACGAACTGGGCGGCATCCTGAACCAGTGCATCCACAACGGATTCGGCCTGCACACATTCAAAGAAGAACTGACAGGTCCCGAATATGCATCCCGTTTTATTGACCAGGTACTCGAAGAAAAGATCGAATACAGGCTGAATACGATGGTCATGGATATCACGGAAGACCGTGTCGTTACAGCGATGAGCCGTGAAGACGGTCTGTACCAGATCCAGGCAAAAGCTGTCATTCTCGCGATGGGCTGCCGCGAACGTCCGAGAGGCGCCCTGAATATCCCGGGCTTCCGTCCTGCCGGAATCTTCTCCGCAGGTACAGCCCAGAGACTTGTCAATATCGAAGGCTATATGCCCGGACGTGAAGTCGTCATCCTCGGTTCCGGTGATATCGGACTGATCATGGCAAGACGTATGACGCTCGAAGGCGCAAAGGTAAAGGTCGTAGCGGAACTGCTGCCGTATTCCGGCGGTCTGAAGAGGAACATCGTCCAGTGCCTGGATGACTACGGCATCCCCCTGAAGCTTTCCCATACCGTCGTTGATATCGAAGGCAAGGAGCACATCTCCGCGGTCACGATCGCGAAGGTCGATGAACACAACAAGCCGATCCCGGGAACGGAAGAGCGCTATACATGCGATACGCTGCTTCTCTCCTGCGGCCTGATCCCTGAGAACGAACTGTCCAATAAGGCGGGCATTAAGATGAGCCGCGTTACGAGCGGACCGGAAGTCAGGGAAAGCCTTGAAACAAGTATTGAAGGCGTATTCGCATGCGGCAACGTCCTGCATGTGCACGACCTCGTCGACTATGTTTCCGAAGAAGCCGCAAAGGCAGGCGCAAACGCTGCGAAGTATGTCCTGGAAGGCAGACAGGAACAGGAAACAGACCGCATCGTCCAGGTCAGGGCGACTGACGGCGCACGCTATACTGTTCCGACAACTGTCAATATCGACAGGATGGACGACCTGCTCACGGTACGTTTCCGTGTCGGTGCCGTATACAAGAATTCTTTCGTAAGTGTTTATCTGAATGATGAAAGGATCCAGCACCTCAAGAAGAGGATCCTCGCACCCGGTGAGATGGAACAGGTGATCCTGCAGAAGAAGAAACTGCTCGAAAAAGAAGGCCTGGAGACCATCACGATTAAGATTGAGGCAGAATAACATGGAAAAAAGAGAATTAACATGCATTGGCTGCCCGATGGGCTGCCAGATCACCGTAGAACTCGATAATGGTGAGATCCTTTCCGTAAAGGGAAATACATGTGCGATCGGTGAAAGATACGCGCACAACGAAGTTCTGCATCCTGAAAGGACTGTTACATCCACAGTCGTTGTGACAGGCGGGACAAAACCCAGGGTATCCGTAAAAACAGCCGGAGACATTCCCAAGGACAAGATATTTGACTGCATGAAGGCAATTGATGCTGTTCGCGTTGACGCACCGGTACGTATCGGTGATATAATAATCGCGGACGTTGTCGGCACAGGCGTAAACGTCGTGGCGACACGCAACATCGATTAGACGATTCAAGCTTAGACCGCGCAGAGATCCGATCTTTGCGCGGTCTTTCCTTATATCGTACGGAGGAATGATTATGACAACTGCTAACAAACTGACTTTACTGAGGATCGCCCTGATCCCGGTATTCCTCGGTGTCCTGTACGCAGGATTCCCGGGCTGCCGCTATTGGGCACTGGCAATCTTCATCATTGCCAGTCTGACAGACATGCTGGACGGCTATATCGCGCGTCACTACAACCAGATCACGAATTTCGGGAAATTCATGGATCCGCTTGCGGACAAGGTGCTTGTCATGGCAGCGATGTGCTGGTTCGTGGAATGCGGACAGATGCCCGGCTGGATCCTTGCGATCGTTCTCCTGCGTGAGTTCGCAGTATCCGGCATGAGGCTCGTGGCTGTCGAGCAGGGAAAAGTGATCGCTGCCGCATGGTCCGGAAAAGTGAAAACGGCTTCCACAATGGTATGTCTGTGTCTGATGATGCTGGATATTCCTTCATGGCTGAACCTTATCTGCATCATCGTGATCGTTGGTACGACTGTCTATTCCGGTATTGAATACTTCATCAAGAATGCACAGGTATTCAAAAACGCGGACTAAGGGGGACTGTTATGCTGAAGATGATTCTCATTATTGTGATCAGTTACCTGTTCGGATCGATCCCCTGGGCGCTGATCATCGGCAAGGTATTCTATCATAAGGACATCCGTCAGTTCGGCTCGGGCAACCTCGGCGCATCGAATGCCGGAAGGGTGCTCGGCAAGCCTGCTGCGATCGCGGTAACGGTGCTGGACGGCGTCAAGGCAGTCCTGTCGATGCTCGTCGCATGGCTGATCTATAAGGACGCTGTTCCCTATGCCGGACTTGCCTGCTGCATCGGACACTGCTTCCCGCTGTTTGCGCAGTTCAAGGGCGGCAAGGCTGTCGCGACGACATACGGCTATTTCCTGGGGCTTGCGATCTTCGTGAACCAGAGCTGGTTCTGGCAGTTCGTATTCCCGATCCTTGTATTCTTCGCGGTCCTTTATGCATGCCGCATCGTTTCCCTTTCCAGTATGACGGCCGTGGGTACGGAAGTGCTTGCAAGCGCGCTGATCATTCGCAATCCTGTCAATGTGACAGTCTGTCTGCTTCTGCTGTGGCTCTTTATCGTCTATCGCCATAAAGACAACATCAAGAGGCTGAAGGAAGGAAAAGAATCCCGCATCAAGTGGATGGGATAAGACTTTCAGGGGCAATGCCCCTTTTCATTTGCATGCCGGCAAACAGCAGGCATAATCAGAAAAAAGGAACGGCATGATCCGCAGGTCATGCCGTTCCCTGTTTTCGGGACTTATGTGCGGATCCGCATCAGCGGACCGTTTTTATGCTGTGATCCGATCACATCTGGACGAATGCAGGCGTATCTGCCGGTGCATCCAGGAGTGTCTTCAGCTCGTCGTCAAGCTTCAGCAGGGTGATGGAGAAGCCTTCCATGTCGAGTGATGTCATGTAGTTGCCTACGAGTGTCTTGTAGACCTTGATTCCCTTTCCGTCGAGAACGCCCTTGATATGCTTGTTCGCAACGAAGAGTTCCATCAGAGGTGTGCCGCCCATGCCATTGACCATGACTGCGACTTCATCGCCTTCATTGTAGATGCCTTCAGCGAAGATCTTTTCCAGCAGTTTGTCGGAGATATCATTGACAGTACTGATCTTTTCACGGTGTGTACCCGGCTCGCCGTGGATACCGATACCGATCTCGATCTCATCTTCAGCCAGATCGAAGCTCGGCTTGCCTGCTGCCGGGACTGTGCATGCGTCAACTGCCATACCCATGGAACGGACATTGGCGATGACTTTTTCCGCAACAGCCTTTACCTGTGCGAGTGTGCCGCCTGCTTCTGCGCATGCGCCTGCGAGTTTGTGTACGAAGATCGTTCCTGCGATGCCGCGGCGGCCTGTTGTCCATGTACTGTTCTCAACAGCCACGTCGTCCGCTACGATGACCTGGTCAACTTCGATGTCTTCATCACGGGCCATATCTGCAGCCATTTCAAAGTTCATGACGTCGCCTGTGTAGTTCTTGATTACGAGCAGGACGCCCTTGCCGCCGTTTGCAGCCTTGATCGCTTCATAGACCTGGTCGGGTGTAGGGGATGTGAATACAGCACCTGCGACTGCTGCGTCCAGCATGCCTTTTCCTACAAAGCCGCCGTGTGCGGGCTCATGTCCGCTTCCGCCGCCGGATACCAGCGCGACCTTGCCTTCGGAACCGCCTGCACGAACGAGTACTTCCAGTCCTTCAAGACGTTTTACATAGTTAGGGAATGCGGCTGTCATGCCGTCGAGCATTTCATCGACGATATTGTCGATTTCGTTAATCAGTTTCTTCATGAATTCCTCCTTTAAATCAAATTATTGTGCATGAGAAACGATTTAAGCCGTATCGGGATACGACATAGATCCTGTTTTAGATTTTATTGAAGCCCCTCGTCTTTTCGGTCTCTTCAATAACGCGTTCAAAGCTGCTTCCGATGGAAGCTTCCACTGCCGCAACGATCGCACCTTCAACGATCGGCGCATCGGCGATGCGGGCTTTTACGCTTCCGTCGAGCATATCGATCGCCGTTTCGGCACTGATGATGCCGCTGCCGAGATCACCGAGCACGACGACGCCGTCACCGCTGTCAGCACTTTCGATAGCTTCCATGATGCGTACTGCATCCGTACCGATCGTACCGTCTTCCAGACCGGCCGCGCAGTACAGACCCTGATAATCCCTGGCCATCTCAAGGGCCAGTTCTTTGATGCCTTCAGCGATCTTCGGGCTGTGGGAAACGATCACGATGCCTACCATGGTATGCTTACTCTCCTTTGAGGAAGTCGCGCACTGTCTCGAGCGTCAGGGTCAGGGATGTCGCACCGGGATCCTGATGACCGATACTGCGGTCGCCGAGATAGCTTGCACGGCCTTTTGTGGCGCGGATCGTCTTTGTGTATTCGATGCCTTTTTCCGCTTCTTCGCAAGCCGCATCCAGTGCTGTGATGAGGTCGGCGCCTTCCGCTGTCTTTGCGTCGAATGTTTCACTTGCAGGGATCAGGGAATCGAGCATCGTCTTTTCGCCGCGGACTGCTTTGCCGCGTTTCTGGATGCCTGCGATCGCAGCTTTCAGAACGGCCGAGAGATCTTCGGAAGTGACCTCTGTCTTTCCTGCCATGACCTTGCCTGCTTCAATATAAGCTGTTCCGTAAAGCGGGCCGGATGCACCGCCTACGGTCGAGAGCAGCGTCATGCCTGTCTTTTTCAGCACTGCACCGATATCGGTCTCTTCCTGCGGTACTTTTTCAATAACGGCGTGGAATCCGCGCGCCATATTGACACCGTGGTCTGCGTCACCGATCTCACGGTCGAGATCTGTAAGGAAATCCTTGTTTTCCGTGATCGTGTCGTTGATCCTGGAAATACAGTCAAAAATTCTGCTGGACATTATAATTCCTCCTTAATCTATATGAGCAGCGGCAGAAACAGCCTTGACGGAATTACCGTACTATTTCCGTGGAAATAATGTTTCCGATATAAATTATGGAATGATGGCCGGAAACAGGGCTTGACATGCAAAAACTCCCGTACAGTACGTATCGGGATCACAGCGTGACGCATACGATAATTCTGTAATTTACGAATTCAATATCCCCCATAAAACCTGCATTGAATCACTAAATACTGTCTCTTCTTCTTTATATTATAGTACAGCCTGCAATCTCTAACAAGGCGGATACAGTTACAAAGGGAAGCAAAAAAGAAAAACTGCTGATCTTTTCAGCAGTTCCGACGTGCCGGTAATCGGATTCGAACCAACGACCTACTCATTACGAATGAGTTGCTCTGCCAGCTGAGCTATACCGGCGTATGACGCGAAATACATTATAATCGAAAGAAAAATAATATTCAATGGCTGAAAATAAGGAACAGATGCTTTTCACAGATGTTAAAATACGGATATGTACATATTTCCGGCATTTGCAGCCCTGATCCTGGCAGGCCTCCCCCGCGGGATGGATGTCACTGAATATGAGATATACTCGGACAAGATCGCGGAAAAGACTGTTTTCTGCGTACTTTCCGACCTGCACTGCCGCAGGTTCGGAAAGGATCAGAAAAAGATCATGGATATCGTCAGGCGGAAGGATCCTGACTGTATCTTCATTCCCGGCGACCTGTTCGATTATGAAAGGGATCTTGAGATCTCCTTTGAACTCATCCGCCAGCTGAAAGGCTTGCCGGTATTCTTTTCGTCCGGGAATCACGATGTCTATCTGCGTAATCTCAGTGAGCTGAAAAGGCGTCTGGAGGATGAAGGCGTCTTCGTGGTCGATGACAGGTCCGTGATGTTCAGGGACTGCGAGATCACCGGCATACGGGACAGGGGGTTCCGGAAGAACCTCCCTGACCTCAGCACCGGGTACCGGGGATTCAGGGTGCTTCTGTCGCACAGGCCGGAATACATCCCCCAGTATAACGAAATGGATTACGATCTGATCGTCAGCGGTCATGCGCACGGCGGCCAGTGGTGCATACCCTTTACAAAGCAGGGGCTCTTTACGCCGCATCAGGGATTCTTCCCGAAGTATACGCAGGGCATGCACGACCTGAAAAACGGGAAACTGGTCATCAGCAGGGGGCTTGCGTCCGGCAATCCGCACCTGCCGAGACTGTATAATGACCCGGAGATCGTTTTCATTACGGTTCTGCCCAAACAAAGGTGAATTGTAATATTCAGCGCAACTTTGTAAGAGTCAGCGCAACTGAAGCGGATCAGAAAAGCTAAAAATGAGGGAAACCGGCTGAATGACAGCAGGATCCCTCATTTTCAACTGAAAAACGGAAGAAATAAGGCGCAA
>JAILQT010000131.1 GCA_024698805.1 Solobacterium sp. | reverse complement strand
GAACAGGATGCAAAGGATCTTTCGGAAGGGTTCGGGCTTTCAAAGATCATCGACCTGCGGAACAGGCAGGAACAATACGAACTGGCGGACCGTGATATCCCCGGCGCGGAGCATGTGGACTGCGCAATACTGGAAGAAGCGCTGGCCGGCATCACCCATGAGGATACCCGTCCGCCGTATGAAAAGTATCCGCCGATGAGTGAAATGTATAAAGCGCTTATTGTTGAGCCGGCACCTGCCAGGAATATGGCAAAGGCCGTCCGCTTGATCATTGACCATGACTACCGGAAAGGCCCGGTTTTGTGGCACTGTTTCGGCGGCAAGGACCGCTGCGGGGTGGCGGCAGCGCTCATCCTGGACATACTGGGAGTTCCTTACGAAGATATCCGGGATGATTATATGATGACGAATATCACCGCCGCAGAAACTGCCGCGGAAGAAGTGGAAAAAGTACTGGCCGGGGGCGGCCCTAAGAGGGAAGCCGATTTTGTGTATCAGGCCAACATCGCCTCTGAAGATTACCTGGACAATGCTTTCAGGGCACTGGACGAAAACTATACGAACGCGGAAAACTTCATCAGGACGATGACCGGTGCTTCGGAGGAAGAATTTTCGCGTTTTCGGGAAACGGTCCTTAAGTGGTCATAAGTCCGGTCTTGTTTTATAATGCTGTTTATCGTGACCGGAAGGATCCGAGCCCGGCAGGGCCGCGGGATAACGCCGGCATGAAATAACGATATGGAGATCCTGAAAGTATGAAGAGATTCAGGCGGACTCTGATATACATAAAAAGACATTTCGACTTCCTGCTGCTGGATCTAGCTGCGTTCAGCCTTGCGTACTACGCTTCCGTATGGATCCGCAGATCCCTGAAGATCCCGATCCATCACAGTGAACTGTTCATGGAATACGGGACCGTATGTATCATCATCTATTTTGTGATCGAGCTGCTGAACCAGAACCTGAACGGGATCATGTCCAGGAATTTTCCCAAGGAAGCGAAAGTCGTGCTTCTGCAGCAGCTGTCGACCTGGTCGGTCTATACGGTCTTCCTGTTCATGATCAAGGAAGCGCATCACTTTTCCAGGGCGATCTATGTGACGGCGTTCTTCATGTGTTCATTTGTCGTCCTGATCGCGCGTTCTATCTGGAAGAACATCAGCAAGATACATGAGCGTGCTGCGGAAAAGCTGCTGATCGTCTGTGAATCCGCAAGGGCACAGAGTGTTCTGGCCAGAGTACTGCCCGGTACCTTTGAAAATGAATATGATATCTGCGCTGTCATCATGAACGGCAGGGGGGAGGCGGATTACCATGACTGGTATCCGCATGCCGAAGGGCTGGAACACATCAATGACTTCCTGCCGGACCACAAGCTGCAGGCCGCCTATGTGGAACTGGACGACCCGGATGAAGAGGCCAAAACGATAGAACTGCTGCTGAACGCCGGCATCGTCGTGCACAGGAGCCTCGGCGGCAGCCGCCTGAATTATGCGGGGCAGTATATCGATGACCTGAGCGGGCTTTCCGTCATTACGATCGACGGCACGGAGACATCCCTGGTCAGCCGTGCGAACAAATTCTGGAACAGGCTCAAAGCGGGCCTGCTCTTCAGGGATAACCAGTGAACCCTTCAGAGACCGGTCTGACATAATACGAACGTAACTGAGTATAAAGAAGAAACGGAGGCAGCCATGGGAAACGAGATCAGGTACACGATCAACAAAGTTAACGAGGACACCTGGATCATTGAGGAAGGCGGTGTCCGCTTCTTTCTTTTAAAAGGCACTGAAAAAGCGCTTCTGATCGATTCCGGCATGATGATCCGCAACGCGCGCGACATCGCCGCTTCACTGACGGACCTGCCGGTATCTCTTCTGAACACACATGCCGACATGGACCATATCGGCAGCATCGCACAGTTCGATTCATTCTATATGCATCCCGATGAAGAGGAAAATTACAGGCAGGGCGGCAGAGGCGGCACGATCATCCCCGTGAACGAGGGCGACGTGCTGGATCTGGGCGGCCGGAAGCTTGAGATCATCCACCTGCCCGGCCATACGCCCGGCAGCATAGCCATACTGGACATCAATAACCGTGTCCTTGTCAGCGGCGACCCGATCCAGGACGGCCATATCTTCATGTTCGGCACCTTCCGCAACATGGAAAAATATGTGGAAAGTCTTGAACATCTGCAGGCATACGCAGACAGGTTCGACGAGATCTGGCCTTCCCATGCCACGCTTCCGGCGGACAAAGCCCTTATCGGACAGCTGATCGGCGGCGCTAAGAAGATCCTGGCCGGCGAAGCTGAAGACTGTGCGAAGGAAGCTGAATTCCACGGAAATAAGGTGAAGGCGTACGATCTGGGATTCGCGACCCTTCTCTGCGACTTAGGCTGAAACAGGCTTCATGCTGATATGGACAGGAGGGATCATCTTCCTGTCGATTCCCTGAAACAGACAGAAGGATCTATTGTTATGCGGACCGCGTCATGCGTGTCCGCTTTATTTTGCGTGCTATCCTGTCCAGTGCTGCCGGATTCGAGGATGGAGATCAGAAGACCGGAGGCTTCCGTCCCGAATTCGCCGAAGGGGCTCTGTATGGACGTGATCTGAGGGGAGGCCATCATGCTGAGGCTGCTGTTGTCATATCCGGAGACGCAGATGTCTTCCGGCACCCGCAGACCGTGCTGCTTAAAGATATCCAGAC
>JAILQT010000107.1 GCA_024698805.1 Solobacterium sp. | reverse complement strand
GTCTTCCTTCAGTGCGGATTTAATGGTCACAGGTTCCTGGATGAATTCCGTACCGGGGAGCTTGCTGAGGAGTTCCGTCATGAGCTTGCCGCTCATAGGGCCCCAGGAGCCGTTTTCCAGCAGGGCGATCTTACGGTTCTTCAGGTTATGCGCGACGATGTCATGAAGCAGGTTCTCCATCGTTACGAAGATGCCTGCGTTGTATGTCGTGGCAGCGAATACAAGGTGGCTGTTGCGGAATGCGCTGGCTACGATATAGCTTGCAGGGATGACGGACGTATCGAACATCTCGACAGGGACGCCGCGGTCAACGAGCTTGCCGGCAAGGATGTTCGCCATGTTCTCCGTATGGCCGTAAACACTTGCGTATGCCAGGCAGACGCCTTTGACTTCCGGCGTATATGTGCTCCAGAGATTGTATTTTTCCAGGAAATCCCCGAAGTGGGAACGCCATACGAAGCCGTGGAGCGGGCAGACATATGATATCTCCAGCGCTGCCGCTTTCTTGAGGACCATCTGTACCTGCGGCCCGTATTTGCCGACGATATTCGTGAAGTATCTTCTGGCTTCATCGAGCCAGTCGTGCATGAAGTCGACTTCGTCGGCGAAGATGTGCCCGTTGAGCGCGCCGAACGTACCGAACGCGTCTGCTGTGAACAGGATCTTATCCGTTTTGTCATAGGACATCATGACCTCAGGCCAGTGCACCATCGGCGCATTGACGAATGTCAGTTCATGTTTTCCGGTCGAGAGGACATCGCCTTCCTTTACGACCCGGATCTTTTCGCTCATGTCATAGTCGAAGAACTGCGCCAGCATCGTTTTGATCTTTGCGTTCGCAATGATCGTCGTCTCCGGATATCTGTAGATCAGGTCTTCGATCGTAGCCGCATGGTCGGGTTCCATGTGGTGAATCACCAGATAGTCCAGCTTCCTGCCGTCCAGCCCGTAGGCAACGTTCTCAAAGAATGTATGGCCGACAGCTTTGTCCACTGTGTCGAACAGTACCGTCTTTTCATCCAGCAGCAGATAGGAATTATAGGAAACACCGTTGGGAACACCGTAGACGCCTTCAAAACAGGTCAGCCTCCTGTCGTCAGCGCCGACCCACAAAAGGTCTTCAAGCACTTTCTTTGTACAATGCATTATCATGTACCTCCGTTATATGTACTCTTTGATTGTACTTTATAATTCCGCAAATGATAATCAGACTGCATCATATTTCATGAAGAATTCAGACAGAGTGCAAATGCCTGTTCCTGTTATCCATCCTGTATAATGAAACCGGGAGGATCCGCAGGGGAGGCTGTATGAAACTGAATGATATCCATATCCGCGACCCGTTCATCCTGAATGATGAAGGCGTATATTACCTGTACGGGACAAGGGGCCCGACATGCTGGGGCGAGCAGGACGGCATCGACGGCTATGTGTCCGAAGATCTTGAAAACTGGGAAGGACCCTTTGAAGTGTTCCACAGACCGGAAGGCTTCTGGGGCGACAGATGTTACTGGGCACCCGAAGTGCATGTGTACAAAGGTGCGTATTACATGTTCGCGACCTTTGCGAATTCTGTAATAAACAAAAAAGGGACGATGATCCTCAGGGCGGACAGGCCGCTCGGCCCGTATCAGATCCACAGCGAGGGAAAGATCACACCGGAAGAATGGAACTGCCTGGACGGCACCTTGTACATTTCAAAGACAGGGGTCCTGTATATGGTCTTCTGCCACGAATGGCTGGACCTGGTCGACGGCGAGATGTGTTATGTGCAGCTCAGCGAAGACCTGAAACGCGCTGTGTCAGCGCCTGTCACGATGTTCAAAGCGTCGTATGCGAAACCGTGGGTGCGCCCGGAGCCCAAAATGAAAACAGGGGATTTCTTCATTACGGACGGACCGTTTATGTACAGGAAAAAGGACGGAGGCCTGCTCATGTTATGGGCAAGCTACGGGGAAAAAGGCTATGCGGAAGCCCTGGCAAGGTCGGACAGCGGCGAGATCGACGGGAACTGGACGATCGATCCGCAGCCCCTGTTTGACAGCGACGGCGGACACGGCATGATCTTTGCGGACAGGGAAGGAAAGGAATACCTTGTGCTCCACCAGCCGAATGATACCCCGAATGAAAGGCCTGTGCTGCTCGCATGTGATCTGGATCAGTACTGACAAAGAAAAAGTGCCTGACCGCTGCGGTCAGGCATTTTCAAAACAGGTATATTACTGCATGTTCAGGTCTTTTTTGATGGCTTCATGCCTGCTCTTGGCAGCGTTCGCCCATTTCGGACCTTCGGCGTACATCTTCGCAAGCTCCTGAAGGGCGGCAGGCACATCGATGCCCTGCGGGCATGCGTGCGAGCACCGGCCGCAGCCGATGCAGGCAGAAGGAAGTTTGTTCTCCTCCAGACCGTCCAGACGCATGCCGCTGACAGCGGAAGCAGCGTATTTGTAGTCGTTGTAGACAGAGAGGAGATACGGGATATCGAGCTCCATCGGGCATCCGTCGCAGCAGTATCTGCACTGTGTGCACGGAACGCCTTTTTTCATGCCTTCGGCGATGTCCGCGAGGGTCTTGTATTCCTCATCGGAAAGGGCCTTATAGTTATTGAATGTCTTCAGGTTGTCTTCTACCTGCGCGACCTCGTTCATGCCGGAAAGGATCATCTTTATGTTGGGCAGGCCCAGCAGGAAGCGGAACGCGTACGATGCGTCGCTCGCTTCTTTGTCAAAGGCTTTCAGTCTGGCAGAATCCGCTTCAGGAAGAACTGCCAGTTTCCCGCCGCGGCAGGGCTCCATGACCCATACGCCGAGACCGTGCTTTGTGATGATGTCGTATTTCCTCTTTGCGTCCTGCAGCGTCCAGTCCAGGTAGTTGCACTGGATCTGCACGAATTCAAAAACGCCTTCATAGCGGTCCAGGAACTCTTCCAGCAGGTCCGGTCCGCCGTGGAACGAGAAGCCGAGATGACGGATCTTTCCTTCTTCCTTCATCTTCAGGATGTCGGGGATGATATGGTATTCATCACTCTCATAGATCTTGACCGACCATTCGGTGATGTTGTGAAGCAGGTAGAAATCAAAATAATCCGTATTGCATTTCTTCAGGGAAAGATTGAACAGCGCGATGTTGTCCACCGGTCCGGGCAGGGAATGACCGGGGAATTTATCAGCGATGTAATAGCTGTCACGGGGATACTTTTTCAGTGCTTCCGCCATGGCAAGTTCGGATTTCCCGCTGAGGTACGGATACGCCGTATCGAAGTAATTTACGCCGCCGGAGATCGCAAGATCAAACATTTTATTGACCTTGTCCTGGTCGATCTCACCTGTTGCCGGATCATTCGCGAAACGCATGCAGCCGAAACCGAGACGGGATAACTGCATTCCCTGGAATTCGTTGTAAAGCATAAGTCCTCCTGTGTTCTATTTCTTATTTACGGTCTTCTTTTCAAATACGACAGCCTGGTACGGCTGCAGTGTAACAACGCCGTCTTTTACGCTGACTTCATCATAGTTGCTGATGAGTACTTCCGCGTCCTTCACCCAGGAAGGAAAGCGGTATTCCGTTTTCCTGCGGCTGAAATTGCCTGCGACGAACAGACGGTCACCCCGGTACATTCTGCTGTATGCTATGATCCTGCGGTTGTTATGGTCGTATTCTTCCGTTTCGCCCCAGACAGCCGTCTCATTCGTCTTTTTGATCTGCAGCAGCTTCTGGTAATACCGGTAGATGGATCTTTCCGATGCCAGATCCTTCGCAGCGTTGATCTCTTTGTATTCCGGATTGATGCACTGCCATGTTTCGTGTCCTTTGTTGAAACCGGCGTTCACGGAATCATCCCACTGCATCGGCACCCTGGCATTGTCCCTTGCGCCGAACCTGATGAAACTGAACGCCAGCTTTTTCGGAATACCGTACCCGGTCATCAGGTCATAAACAAAATGGCTGACCGGGTCTTTCAGTTCATCCATGTTTTTGAATGCGCAGTTGGTCATGCCGATCTCCTGTCCCATATAGATGAACGGGATGCCGAATCCCATATAGGTGATCGTTGCCAGCATCGTTGCGGCTTCATAGCGGCGGTGCTTAGTATCGATGGAGAAACGGCTGACACAGCGGGCATTGTCATGGTTCTCCAGCACAAGCGTGTTCCAGCCATCGGAATAGTAGGAGATCTGCGGTTCCAGCAGTCCTTTTTTGAACTGCAGGATGTCGAAAGGCTTCTGGAAATATTTTTTGCCTTTGATATTGTCGGAATCCAGATGGGCAAAATTGAATATCGTATCCAGTTCTTTGTTCTTCTCGTTCACATACGCATGCGCATCTTCATCGGAAGGATGGAAGGACTCGCCGACCGTATAGGTATCGTACAGGGAGAGCGATCTTTCACTGAGTTCTTTCAGGAACTCGTGCATGCGGGGACCGTCGACATAATACGGTGCGCCGGCCTGGAAAGACTTCTTATCATAGTCATCCTGCAGCGGATAGACCTTTGAGAACATATTGAATACATCGAAACGGAAACCGTCCACGCCTTTGTCCAGCCAGAAGTTCAGGATATCAACGATCTCATCACGTACCTTCGGGTTCTCCCAGTTCAGATCTGCCTGTTCTTTGCAGAAAAGATGGAGGTAGAACTCATCCGTATCCGCTATCCTTTCCCAGGCAGAGCCTGTAAAGGAAGACTCCCAGTTGCAGGGAGGCAGGAGCTTATCGCCTTCCTGTTTTCCTTTCCGGATGATGTAATAGTCGCGATAAGGGGAATCCGGGGATTCCATTGCCTTTCTGAACCACGGGTGTTCGATGGAGGTATGGTTGATCACCATGTCCATGATCACTTTCAGATCCCTTTTATGGCATTCCTCCAGCAGTCTGTCAAAGTCCTCCATCGTACCGAACTTCTCATCGATCGCGCGGTAATCGCTGATGTCATATCCGTAATCATAATCAGGGGATTTATAGAGCGGTGAGAACCAGATGGCTGTCACGCCGAGATCCTTGATATAATCAAGCCTGGAGATGATGCCTTCAATATCGCCCCAGCCGTCGTTATCCGCATCCATAAAACTGAACGGGTAGACCTGATATACTACCGCGTTTTTATACCAGCCTGTCTTCATGATATCCTCCGTATCTGTATTTACCCCTATTATACACGCATATCGATTCCCTTTTTTTCTGCACGCATGCAAAATAAGGGAAATGATTCATTTCTGATATACAATTCACATACAATTCTCATGATTTCTGCTATGATTAGATTTACATAGGTATATTATGAAAGTTGTACGAGGCCGGATACGATAATGAGATCCTGCTGATTCTTAGATCTACAGCAACATGAAGAGAACAGGCGTATGAGAGAATTAACAATCGATGCGGCAGTTGTCAATACCGCGGCCGTGCTGGAATTTATTGATGCACAGCTAGAGGAAGCAGGCTGCCCCATAAAAGCACAGACACAGATCGATGTGGCGGTCGAGGAGATCTTCGTCAATATCGCACACTATGCCTACGCCCCCGGGAAGGGGAAGGCGACAGTGAGCGTGGAAGTCTCCAAACCGGATTCCATGGTAACGATCACCTTTAAAGACAGGGGGATACCGTATAATCCGGCTGAGAAGATCGATCCTGACGTTACGCTGTCTGTTGAAGAACGTGAAGTCGGCGGCTTGGGCATATTCATGGTGAAACAGCTCATGGATCATATGAGCTATGAATACAGGGACGGACAGAATGTCCTGCATCTGCAGAAAAAAATCTGATTACGGGAGGAAATGTAAATGACCATCAACAAAATCGAAAACGGAAAAGAACTGACCATTGAACTTGAAGGACGTCTTGATACTACGACTTCACCGGAACTGGAAAAAGAGATGTCTGAATCTCTGGACGGAATAGAATCACTGACATTGGATCTGGAAAAACTGGACTATATCTCCTCTGCCGGTCTGCGCGTCCTGCTTTCCGCACAGAAGGTCATGAACAGACAGGGAAAGATGAAGGTCATCCATGTGAATGAGATCATTATGGAGATCTTTGAAGTCACCGGTTTCTCAGACATCCTGACGATCGAATAAGACAAAACATACAGGACTGATTCATTGTCCATGCGCAATGGATCTTTCTTATGCCCGCAGACAGATGACTTCTTTCCTGCGGCATAAGCATACCGGACAACAGGGACTGCAGGAATGCGGTCTTTTTCGTTGGCAGGGGAATGAAAAAGCCTGCATAAGCAGGCAATGAAGCATTCGTGATCATTCCGGGATCTTGATGACGTATTTGTCGATCAATACAGGTTCCGCAAAGCCCCAGTCTTCGAGGATATCGCAGTAACGCTTTTCGAAGCCGCTCTTCAGTGCGGCTGCGGCAGAAGCTTTGTTCTCCTGCATGACATGTCCGGTGATGATGCGTATGTTTGCCTCATCCAGAAGGTAGCGGATCATGAGCTTTTCCGCATGGAAAGCGATCTTCCTGCCCCAGTATTCCTGCTTCAGGCGCAGTCCCATCGAGCATTTCCGCCTTTCCGGCTCATAGGCGTAGAATTCCGCGATCCCGGTGAATTCACCGGTCTCTTTCAGATAGACACCGAGCAGGATGCTTTCCTTTGTGTCGAAACACTCCGCATCCATCTTCGCGATGACTTCATGTTTGTCTTCGTATTTCAGTTCATACAGGAAAGTCGGGACATATCTGTACACTTCCTTTTCGGCGCACATCCCTGCCAGGGCATCCGCGTCTTCATCGCGCATCTTCCGGATCAGGATCATGTCATCTTCCATGACAGGGTATTCCTGAAACAGCGTCGATCTCTTTTCCATACTCACTCTCCTGTATCCCGGCTGAGGGGGATCTCATAGGACCACGGTGCGATCTGCTCAAACGTACGGGCAGCAGCCAGGACATCTTCATCCATGTACTTCCTGCCGATGATCTGCATGCCGACAGGCAGGCCGTCCTTTGTCAGTCCGGCGGGGACCGATGCGGCAGGGTTGCCTGTGAAATTCTCAAAGAATGTCTCGCAGAAGCCGATCAGCGGCTCGACAGGCTTTCCGTTCAGTGAGACGGGGCCTTTCGTATTGCCGTCGTCCGTGTTCCTTACAGGCGGGCAGACCGTTACCGGCGAGAGGATGAGGTCATAGCCGCGGAATACATCTTCCTGTACGTCAAGGATCTCCGTGCGCATCTCATTGATCGCGCGGATATCCATGACCGTTGACCGGAACATCACGTCGTTCCAGTAAATGAATTCTTCCGGGAGCTCATCACGGTGATCCCGGACGATATCGAACCCCCTCTGTTTCCATAATTCCATGTCTGTTGCCGTATCGAAGCAGATGCTCCGGCACCACAGCTCCGCATATTCATTCTGCGTATGACGGAATTTAAAGGTGACAGGTTCGACGGAAGCACCGGCTTCCTGAAAGCGGTACGCAGCTTTGCGGACGATCTGCCTGACTTCTTCATCGACGGTAAAGATACCGAAATCATCCGTATAGCCGATCTTCCAGCCCTGGACCGGACGGTTCATCAGTTCCGTGAATCTCCGCTTCGGACGGAATGCGCTGTGAGGGTCGCGGCTGTTATAGCCCTGCATATATTCCAGCATGACGGCGCTGTCTTCAACAGTCTTCGTGATCGCACCGCTGAAACAATAGGGGTGTGACGCCGACCAGCCGTCCGGACGGTTGACCGAAGGGATCGTACCGATCGAAGCCTTGAAGCCGAAGCAGCCGCACCAGGAAGAGGGGATGCGGATTGAACCGCCGCCGTCGGAACCTTCCCCGATCAGGATCAGCCCGTCAGCGACTGCAGCCGCGCTGCCGCCGGAGGAACCGCCGGAATTGTATCCCGGCCTAAAAGGCGTCGATGTCGGACCGTACAGACGGTTGTCCGTCGTGCCGCGGAATGCGAATGCGGGGGCATTGGTCTTGCCTAAGGCAATGGCCCCGGCATTCTTTGCGGCTGTATAGAATACGGAATCTTCCGCATCTTCCGTGATCAGCGATTTTACGCCGCCGTGGGAATTCGTCCAGCCTTTTTTCGAAGGCAGGAAGTCTTTCAGGGCTACCGGTACGCCGGCAAGGGGGCCGATGTCTTCATTGCGGGCAAGACGGTCTTCCAGGGCTTTCGCTTCTTTCAGGGCATCCTCAAATTTCGTATATACAAACGCGTTGATGGAAGGATTGCGTCTTTCGATCCGGTCTTTGAAATACAGTACGACATCGGTCGGGGAGACTTCCTTCTTATTGACCAGCCTGCCCAGCTGGGCAGCGGAAAGCAGTTCCAGCTTCATGCTCATCTGGCTGCCTGCGCAAGTCTGTCGAGGTAAAGCTGGCCGACCTGCTCCCTTTCCCAGCCCTTTGAGATCCTGTACCCGACAGGTGTGAAGACTGCTTCAAAGGCAAGCTCGATCAGCATGCTCGTAAAGGAACAGATCAGCACCTGCATCCATGTCCAGCCGAAGAATACATGCGATACCAGCGCCGAGAACACGAAGTTGTCAACGAACTGGGCGATGCATGTGGAGACAAGGCTTCTTGCGGCAAATCCGCTGAAGTCACCTTTGTCCGCCCTCTTTCCGACGAACTGGTTCAGTGTACCGTTGACAAGCGAAGCCGCAAACATCGCGGCGGATGATCCGGCGACGACATACCATGCGCCGGAGAACGTCGCATCGATGCCTGCTGTGATCATCTCCCCGACTGCAGGATCGCCGGATGAATAGTACGCTGCCCATCTGCCCGGCGTCATCATCAGCAGGGAAAAGAGGACCGCGCAGACCATATTGACTGCGATCGCCAGCACCGAGATCCTGGCAGCAGCTTTGGCGCCGAATCTCTTGCAGATGCAGTCCATGCAAAGGAATGAGATCCATGACAGGGCAAGTCCTGTATTCAGGCAGAAGTAATCGGAACGGTACAGTTCCCTGCCGGCAAGCAGGTTCATCAGTACGACAGACAAAACAAAAACAGCAATCACCATAGAGGGAACGCTGCGCAGGAGGTCTTTATATTCCTCCAGTGTGTTTCTGATAAAACGCATAAAAACATTCTCCTTTGGTTTTAATATTTTACAAGCAGGATATCGGACCCGAACTGCTTGGCTGGAATACAGCAGTATTATTATACGCAAAATCAGGAAAAACGGAACGGTTTTCTCCGGTGCATATGTACACATTTGTCCGTATGGGATGCGATAATAGTCCTGTAGAGCGGAAACACAGGAGTGAAGGTATGGATGACAGTTTTGAATTGTATGATCTGAAAGTCGAAGTGATCGCGACGGACAGGCCGATGGTATGCGGACACCGCGAAGGGGATTATTTCCTTGTGCATGGCGAGGACCTCATCTTCCCGCAGACGAATGCTTTTTCGATGTATGCGCTCAGTGCTTTACTGCCGCTGCTGCCCGCAAAGCAGAGGACATCGGACAGGAATGACTGGATGTATACAGACAGCGAGATCGCCTGCCCCGATCCCAACTGCGGGGCCAGGTTCCGCATCACAAGGACAGGCAGACGAAGGTTCCGCCACAGTGAAACGACACTTGTACCATTGGAGGACACAAACGATGAATAACAGGATCGAACTGACGCCCGGCTATACGATCAGCCGGGTGCTGAACGGCTGCTGGCAGCTGTCCCTGGGGCACAGCCTGGATGGGGAACTGGACTTAAAAGATGTGAAGAAAGCCTTTTATCAGCTTGCAGAAAGGGGCTTTACGACATTTGACTGTGCGGATATCTATACCGGTGCGGAAGAATTCATCGGCGAGTTCATCAGGGAACTGAAGGACTCCTCGATCCTGTCTGCGGATGACATCCAGATCCATACGAAGTATGTACCGGACCTGGAATACCTGGACAAGGTGGATTTCGACTTTACCGAGAGCATCATCGACAGGAGCCTGCTGCGTCTGAACAGGGACATCCTGGATGTCGTGCAGTTCCACTGGTGGGACTATGAAGTGCCCGGCATGATCGAAACTGCAGGGCATCTGCAGAAGCTGAAGGAGAAAGGGAAGATCCGCAATGTATCGGTAACGAATTTCGATACGGACCATCTGGCCATGCTTGTGGACGCGGGCATTGAGATCGCTTCCTGCCAGGCACAGTATTCCCTGCTTGACCGCAGGCCGGAAAAGAAGCTGCAGAAATACTGCAGCGATCACGGGATCGGACTGATCTGTTACGGCACGCTGGCAGGCGGGTTCCTGGCAGAACGCTATATCGGCAGGAGCCGTGAGTCTGTCGTGCCCGAGACACGCTCCCAGGTGAAATACCTGCAGGTGCTGGAAGATTCGCTCGGCTGGGACGGTTACCAGGAACTCCTGAAGATGATGAAGGATATGGCAGACCGTTACGGCGTCGGCATATCCCAGCTCGCTACGCGCTATATCCTCGAACAGGAAGGTGCTGCCGCTGCCGTGATCGGCGTGCGCAACAGCAGGCATGTCGAAGATAATACCAGGATCTTCACCTTTGACATGAAAGAAGAAGATATCCGTTCGCTGCGTGCTTTCATCGAACAGTACCCGCTGCTTCCCGGCGAACCGTTTGAACTGGAACGCACCGTCGGTTCAAAATACCGCAATATCATGCATATGAACATCAACGGGGAGGAACAGAGCTGAGCCTGTCCATCTTCGTCATCCGGAAGGAATATATCCATGGATACAGAGAACTATTACAGATATGAGACGCACTGCCATACTTCCCCCGTTTCCAACTGCGGGAGGGCATCCGTGCAGGAGACGGTACGTTTCTACAAAGAGATCGGCTATGACGGCATCTTCCTGACAAATCATTTCCTGGACGGGAATATCAATATCCGCGCAAGGAGCCTGCCGTATGAGGAACAGGTCGATTATTACTATTCCGATTATGAGCAGGCTGCGGAAGAAGGAAAGAAGATCGGGCTGAAAGTGTTCCCCGGGACAGAGCTTTCCTATAAGGGCACGGATTTCCTGATCTACGGTCTGGACAAAGAGTGGTACAGGGCGCATCCGGAGATCATGAAGATGACGAAAACGGAAGAACTGGGCTTCCTGATGCAGGAAGGCGCTTTCGTCGTGCAGGCGCATCCTTACAGGGAAGCGCACTATATCGACCATATCCGTCTTTTCCCGAGGGTCGTCCACGCCGCGGAGATCATCAATTCCCACCAGCCGCCGCTCGCCAACGAAATGGCGCAGATCTATGCGGACAGATACGGCCTGCTGAAAACATGCGGCTCGGACAACCATGTTGCCTCGGCGGTGTTTGAAGGCCTGAAGAAGAAAGGACTTGAACCGGAGATCGCCGGCATGTGCAGCCTGCAGCCGGTCGGGTCCGTTCAGGATTACATCCGCATGGTCTGTTCCGGTGAGATGAAACCTTTCCTGCAGAAGGAAACCGGCGAATGGCGGCTCTTTGAACCCGGTCAGTAAAAAGATCTGAAAACAGTCTGCGGATATGACAGGTATCATCCGGCCGGTATTCTGCAGGCTTTTTTGTTTTTGCAAACGGATATTCCGCCGGATTGTCTGATATACTTTTTCTGGATACAGTTTTAATCAGTCAGAAGAAGGAGCACATCATATGAAATCAGAATATATCCGTCTTGTGGATTCCCATTGCCGCAGCTGTCTCCGCTGTGTGCGGGCATGCCCGACCAACGCGATGACATATCTCAAAAATGCCCCGAACATCGAGGCAAACGAGTGCATTCTCTGCGGCAGATGCTATGCCGCATGCCCGCATGACGCCAAATCGACAAAATCCGATATGAAGAAAGTCCTCTCGTGGCTGGCTGCAGGCGAAGAGGTGATCCTCAGCGCAGCACCGAGCTTCGCGGTCGTCTGGCAGAATATCGGCATCGTGAAAAACATGCTGGTAAGGAGGGGGTTCGTGGATGTCCGGGAGACGGCGGAAGGCGCCGCGATGGTCTCCAGGGCTTATATCAACCTGATGAACGAGCATACGATGAAGAACATCATCACGACATGCTGCCCGGCTGTCAACACGCTCATCGAAAAAGAATATCCTGATCTGATCGATCAGATGGCGCCCGTGGTATCCCCGATCATTGCCCACGGCCGCATGATCAGACAGAACCATCCCGATGCGAAGATCGTATTCCTTTCCCCGTGCATCGCAAAGTACAAGGAGATCGCGGATGCGAGATTCGCAGGCTCCATCGATGCCTGCATCAGTATGGAGGAAGTGCTGGACTGGCTCCGAAACGATCTGAGCGAATCCGAAGAAGGGGAGTGGACAGAATTTGAAGGCTCGATCTCCAGGGTCTATCCGACTGCCGGCGGCGTCATCGCGACCCTTCCCGAAAACGAATACTATGATTACCTCCCTGTCGACGGAATCGAGCGTGTCCGGGTCATGCTGGAAGCAATCCGCAAAGGCGAACTGGACGGCTGCCTGCTTGAGGTCAACTCCTGCCGCGGCGCATGTCTGGAAGGACCGCTGCTCTCGCATTACAAGCACAGTGAATTCTCTGCACACCGCAGTATCCGCAGGGCCGTTTCCAACAAACCGAAGGTCACCGGCGGCGAGCTCCCTGTCGAGATGAAGGCGGAATGGAGAGCGGATCCTGTATACCATCCTGTCCATACCGAAGAAGAGATCAATAAGCAGATGATCGCCATGGGCAAGACTTCGCCGATGAAGATCCATGACTGCGGCGGATGCGGTTATGAGACATGCCGCCTGAAGGCGATCGCCGTACTGGACGGCAAGGCGGATCCGAAGATCTGTCTGCCCGACGCACTGGAAAGGGCGCAGTCCCTGGCCGGCGTCGTATTCGACAATACGCCGAACGGCATCATCGTCACCGACGAGAAACTGCTTGTCTATGATATGAATGCCACTGCCAGGAAAATGCTCAATCTGGATATGGTGAACCCGGTCGGGATGCCCCTGGAAGGGATCCTCCCCAACGAAGACCTGCTTGACCTGATAAGGAAAACAGGCTTCAAGGCTTCCCATTTCCACTGCTACTACGACATGTATGACAAGCTGTTCGAACATGCGATCGTCAATGTCCGGAGCCAGTCGCTGCGTGTCATCATCCTGATGGACAGGACCGCAGAGACACTGCAGGAAGTTGCCATGGCGGAAGCGCGTGCGAAGACGATGGAAGTCACGCAGAAGGTCATCAACGAACAGATGCGCACGGTCCAGGAGATCGCGTCCATGCTCGGTGAAACGACCGCAAGCTCAAAGGTCGCGCTGCTCAACCTGCAGAAAGTCGTCAACGGAGAGAAGATATGAGCGCCAGGATCCACGTGGACGCCGCCTGGAAATCGCTGTTTCATTACGGTGAGGAGCTGTGCGGCGACAGAGTCATGATCAGGCGGAACGAGGATTCGTTCGTTATGGTCCTGGCGGACGGACTCGGTTCCGGTGTCAAGGCAAACATCCTTTCCACCCTGACCAGCAAGATCATATCGGAGATGATCTTCGAAGGCCTGCCCCTGTATGAAGCGGTCGAGACCATCGCGGCGACGCTGCCGGTCTGTTCCGAAAGGGAAGTTGCCTACAGCACCTTTACGATCCTGCAGGTCGATTACAGCGGCAAGGCGCGTCTGGCACAGTATGACAACCCGATCGCGGTATTCATCCGCAGGAACCAGGTCCTGGATTACGAAAAGAAAGAGGTCATGATCAGCGGGAAGAAGATCTATGAATCGGAATTCATGCTTGAGCCGGATGACCATATCCTCTTCTTCTCCGACGGCATCCTGTATGCGGATACGGAGATGAAGCTGAATTACGACTGGGGGCAGAGCGATGTCGAAGCGTTCCTCGGCGCGGCGATCACGGATGAGGATCCTGCCCGGGAATGTGCGAGGATCCTGCTTGCCATGGTGAACAGCCTGTATGACGGCAAGCCGAGCGATGACTGCACCGTCGCAGCAGCCAGGATCATCCCCGCAACGGAGACGGTCGTCATGGCAGGACCTCCGAAAAACAAGGAGAATGATGAAAAGGTATTGTCGAGGCTGATGAAGGCAAGCGGCCAAAGGATCGTCTGCGGCGGCACGACGAGCCAGATCGTTGCGCGGTATCTGCAGACAGACGTCGTCCCCGATACCGATACGCCGATGAGCGATGTGCCTCCCAAGGCATTCATCAAAGGCATTGACCTCGTCACAGAAGGCCTGATCACGATGCAGAAAGTCAGCCTGCTCCTGCGCCATTCCTGCAAAGACCCGGAATTCTATGAAGATCTCCTTCTTTCCAAAGAAGAAGACGGTGCGACCCTCCTTGTAAAAGCGCTGGCTGATTCCAGTGCAGTGACGTTCCTGCTCGGTCTTTCGGAAAATGCAGGTCATCATAACCTGGGCAGCGATGTTTCCCTGGAAGCCAAGAAACTGGTCGTCCGGGAGATCGCATCGAGTCTCGAAGAACTCGGAAAGATCGTTTCGATCGAGGAGCTGTAAAACAACAGACAAAACGAAAGCGCAGACGCTGCAGTATACGTCTGCGCTTTATATATTTTTAGTTGTCAGTCTTCAGGCTGTCTCACAGCTGATGACGACGCCGCGGCGCTCCATGTAATAGCTGCAGAGACCGCGTGCAGGGAAGATACGAACGTCTGCCTGCGGCCATTCCTTCAGGATCTCCTGTTTCAGACTTTCTGCGGACTTTTCATTCTCCACATGTGTGATTATTGCACGCCCGCCCTGATAGCCGGCATTTGTGATCTCCTGCACCAGCGTGCGGACGGATTTCTTTTCACCCCTGGCTTTGCCGGTGACGCTGATCTTACCATCTTGTGTGGCAGTGCCGGTGACGGCGATGTTCAGCAGGCTGAGTGCTGCTGCCGCAGCTTTGTTCACACGTCCGTTCTGGCTTAGGTTATGCAGGGAGAAGAAGGAAAAGAATAAGCGTGACTTCTTCAGGTATTCCCGGATCTTCCTGTCCGTCTCTTCAAAGGAAGCACAGTCCTTTGCGTATTCCGTCAGTTTGAGAAGCAGCAGGATCTCCTCCGCACCGGTCGACAGCGAGTCGATCACAGAGATCTTCACGTCCGGGTTCTCTTCGATGTACTGGTTCGCAGCGAGCATCGCGCTGTTGTAGGAACCGGACAGGGAACTGGTCACCGTAACGACAAAGATCTCGTCCGCACCCTCAAACGCATTGAGCCATGCGTCCGCGGAGGGGCATGAAGTGTAGGAACGTCCTTTATAACCTGCCAGATAATCCAGCATTTCTTTGATATCCAGCGAAACTTCATCCGTGAAGCTTCTTTCGCGTGTAAAGATCGTAAGGGGAACGGTCCGGAAATCCGGCCAGTCCAGGGTATACAGATCACAGGATGAATCCGCAATGATCCTCATAGGCTTTACCTCCTTTTCAGACATGGCAATTGTATGAACTTTCCGGGAATGCTAAAATATACAAAACAGGCCAAAATGTAACACATGATACAAAAACAGGGGAAGTGTAACAGTTATGAAGATCAAGAGGGAACTGAACAGCCGCACCGTTACCACACGGATGGCGATCGGGGATGCCATACTCGATGAACTGGAAAAGAAGGACTTTACGAAGATCAGGATATCCGACGTGATCCAGAACGCCGGCGTTTCGCGCATGTCCTTCTACCGGTATTATGAGAACCTGTACGATGCCTTGTGCGATTACCTGAATATCGTTGTAACAGGATATATGATCGAAGGGGGAGAGGTCGATGATCCGGATGTTTTCATGCGTCTGGAACACATTGAATTCTCGCTGAATTATTTTGACAGGTATTCCCGTTATTTCCTTGTCCTCAATCGGAACGGCCTCTATACGATCCTGATCGACGCGGTGAACGAGTATATGATGAAGAATATCCTGCCGCAGAAAAAACTGCATATGTACGAACTGTACGCATATGCAGGCGGGCTTCTGAACTCATTTCTGAAATGGGAAGAGGACGGGAAGCGGGAGAGCGCGCATAACGTTGCGATGATGATCTACCGGCTCTTCAATCATCCCCAGACAGCGGAAGCATCTGAATGAGAAACAACGGTCCTGCGGGACCGTTTTATTATACAGTGCGGTTACATTTTCGGATGGGCATCATCCGCATAATAATCCATCAGATAATCGATGAAGTTCCGGATCACCGGCTTTGTGACATGCGTCTTCCAGATCATGTACACATCGTTTGACATATCGATATCAAGGGGTATGTACGAAAGACCGTAATGATATGCCAGGCTCCGGTTGCCGATGGCGACAGCCAGGCCGCTCTGTACAAGGTCTTTCATCAGATTGTGGCTGTTGGAGAATACCGGGATGTTCCTGGAACGGATATAGTCTTCATCAAATACGTTCTCCATCTCTTTGTATACGATGCTGTCAGGGGAACCGAAAACGATGCTCTGGTCCCTGAGGTCATCCGGGGAAACAGATTTCCTGGAACGCAGCGGATGATTATCCGCGCACAGCAGTACGATGGGATCGCGCAGAAGGACGCAGGAAGACATGTTCCTGAGATTTCGAAGATCTTCGCTGTCCGTGCTCCGCAATACCGCGACATCCCAGGAACTGTCCTCTTCTTCCGCCAGATGCGCCAGCTGTGATTCTTCAAGCTCCGTATAGCTGATCGTGATCTGGCTCCCGAGCCTGTAGTAATCTGTTATGGCTTTCGGCAGTTCGATCGAACTGATGCGCGGCGCGGTCACGATCGTGATCGTATCACGGTAGTTTTTGCTGTGGATCCTTACCAGGTTCCGCAGCGTATCATATTCCTTGAGCACTTCTGCAGCCTGCTTGCAGAAGAACACGCCGTGTTCGGTCGGGACGACGGATCTGGTCGTCCGCTGGAAAAGTGTGAACCCGATCTCTTTCTCCAGCGCCGAGATCTGCTGGGAAAGCAGGGGCTGCGTGACGTGGAGAGCCGAAGCGGCTTTCGTAAAACTTCCTGTGCTGTATACCGCCGCTGCGAATCTGATCTTCTGGATATCCATATTCTTTACCTCAGATTAATAGTACTTTGATTATTATATCAAAAGAACGTTTTTTTCTGCTGATTTATAATATATGCTTATAAATCGGCGGAAAATACTAATTTAACACATCACGGGAACACTGCTATCCTGTCTATGTAAACACTGCGGCCGTAACCGCCGGGACAAAGGAGGATACCATGAACTATCCGCTGGATGTTGAAGCACCAAAATCTGTTACTTTCGTGACAAGGAACCTTCCGACTGTGACAGCAGAGCAGAGACTCGAAGCGCTGAAGAGGACACATTACAATGAATTCGCATTCCCTGCAGGCATGCTGTACATCGACTGCCTTTCCGATTCGGGAACCACTGCCATGTCGGACAAACAGTGGTCCGCATTATTCCTGGGTGACGAATCCTACGGCCGCAACAAGGGGTATTATATCCTCCTTGATGCGCTTAGAGACGTATGGGAAAGAGGGGATGATCAGAAAAGACTGATCGACTATATCCGGAACGGAACAGATACGGACGATATCGAAAAGATGATGAACGATGTCTATCTCGTGGATTCGGAAGGCGGGTTCTTCAACAGCGGTTCGTATCAGCTCGAACGCCCGAACGCGTTTATCCTTCCCCAGGGAAGATGCGCGGAAGCGTTATTGTTCGATGTGATCAAGCCTGTGCTCGCAAAGAAATATCCCGGGAAAGTATTTACGATCCCCTCCAATGCCCACTTTGATACAACAGAGGGAAACATCAAACAGATGGGTTCGATCCCGCGCAATCTCTTCCGCAAGGAGATCCTGTTCGAGGTCCCTGCGGACGGTACATATGAAAAGAACCCGTTTAAGGGGGATATGGATCTGGATAAGCTGAAGCAGCTGATCGACGCGGTCGGCGCTGAAAATGTCCCGATGATCTATTCAACTGTCACAAATAATTCCGTATGCGGCCAGCCAGTGTCGATGGCAAATATCCGTGCCGTATCCGGGATCGCGCATAAGTATGAAATACCGTTTATCATGGACGGCGCAAGATGGGCAGAGAACTGCTATTTCATCAAGATGAACGAAGAAGGGTACGCAGATAAGTCCATCGCCGTGATCGCAAAAGAGATGTTCTCTTACTTCGATGCGGTATCGGCTTCACTGAAGAAAAACGGGCACTCGAATATGGGCGGCATCCTCGCGTTCAGGGATAAAGGCTTGTTCTGGAAGAAGTTCTCCGAATTCAATGAAGACGGCACCGTGAAGACGGATATCGGCCATCTTCTGAAGGTCAGACAGATCTCCGCTTACGGCAATGATTCTTACGGCGCGATGTCCGGACATGATATCATGGCGCTTGCGCAGGGACTGTATGAAGAACAGCGCTTCGAATACCAGCATGAAAGGGTCATGCAGTGCGAATACCTGGCACAGGGACTTCACAAGGCAGGCGTGCCTGTTGTACTGCCTGCAGGCGGCCACGGCGTCTATATCGATGTGGACAGATTCTTTGATTACAAAAGAGGGCATGAGAGCTTTGCCGGCCAGGCACTCTCGCTTGAGATGATCCACAGGTACGGCATCCGCTGTTCCGAACTCGGCGACTTCTCAATGGAATATGATCTGAAGACGCCTGAACAGCAGGCGGAAGTATGCAATGTCGTACGTCTTGCCGTCAACCGCAGCATGTACTCCCGGCAGCATATGGATTACATCATCGCAGCCGCCGCACAGCTCCATAAAGACCGCGACACGATACCGGACCTGCGCATCACTTTCGGGAAAAACCTGCCGATGCGCCATTTCCACGCATGGCTTGAACCGTACGAGCCTTCACCTGAAGAACTCTGTGACCGTTAACGGTCTCATTACCCGTATACAGAAAAGACCTCATCACTTTCCGGTGAGGTCTTTTCATACAGGAACTGATGCGACCGGAAAAGACATTTGATAATCAGCCCGGATATGGGAAAATAAAGGCAGAAAATACAGGAGGAAGAGATATGCTCAGAAAAGTGCCTTCGGATATTTCGGAATTTGAAATGATCCATGCCGATGCACAGAATTACAGACTGGATAATGAAGATACGGTCCGCGCCGTCAAGAAAGACAAGATCATGCAGTTTGATGAGAATACGATCGTCAGACTGAAAGACTGCGATTTCCATAACGGCGTGATCAAAGTGAAGATGCTGAGCAGGCTGCTGCCGGACGCCCCGGATTTTGCCAGGGGGTTCATCGGCATCGTCTACAGGGTGAATGAAAACAACAGCGAGTTTGAGTCTTTCTATATCCGTCCGACAAACGGGATGACGGACGACCCTGTCCGCAAAGCCCACGGCTGCCAGTATTTCTCCTACCCGGGCTACACATTCGCGTATTTCCGGGAATTCGGCATCACGAAATACGAAGCGCCGATCCGTAACAAACTGGATGAATGGGTGCAGCTGAAAGCTGTCATAAAGGATAAGACGGCAGCGTTCTATCTGAATGATGAAGAGGAACCTGTGCTCACCGTCACGGACATGAAGCACGGCAAAGACGCGCGCGGTTCCGTCGGCTTCTTCTGCGAGATCGGTACGGAAGCCTTCTTCAAGGACCTGGAGATCGAATTCTGCGATTGACGGAATGTAAAAAAGGGATCAGTTCAACTGTAGACTGATCTCTTTTTGTATGGAGGGATCCGCATATGCGGAAGCTTTCAGATCATGTGATTTGGCGGATGGTCATTCCGCTTCGGGAAGGTCCTGCTTGTTTGCCCGGATGATCTCGGCCAGGCTGATATGCACGTTCCTGTAGCGGGAAGCGGGATTCGGTTCTTTGACCGACGCAAACCGGATCGCCTTGACAGGGCATGCCTGTATGCACGCCATGCAGTTGATGCAGCCGGTATAATCATAGACCGGCTTTCCGTTCACCAGGCGGACGCATCCGCGGGGGCATACCTTTGTGCATGTGCCGCAGGATATGCAGCTGTCTTCGATGCGGTAGAGCGGGAAGGAATACATGGGACCGGCTTTCTTTTTATGCTCGATATAGCCGTTATAGAAATCGATCTCCCCCTGTTCGGGTTCCTGGATCATTGTCCTCTTTGCGTCGATATCCGCTTTGATCTGTGCGATATGCTCGTCTACCTGCTTTCCTGCTTCGAGGGTGCGCTGCTGGTCCATATCGAATACGATCAGCGCGTTGTCATGCATGATGAGCGTATTGATATAGCCTGCATCGATGCCGCAGGACTTCAGGAATTCATCCGTACGTACGGCAACGCCGCCGTGATGCATGCCGTAGGTGACAACGACATAGAAATAATCTGTCTCAAATTCGGAACCGCGTATGAAATCTTTGACCATCGGCGGCATCTCAAATTCAAAGAGCGGGCAGACGATACCGATCCTGTCTGCTTTATAATGCCTGTTTTTGCGATGCATCTCCTGCGGGATGCTGAGAAGTTCATCGTCCAGCTGCTTTGCGGCGTAAAGGCTGTTTCCTGTAGCTGTGAAGTATAAGATCATATCTTAGTCCTTTCCATGACTTAACGGCAGGTGATCGTTACGGTCACATCACCGTTTCCGAGCAGTTCTTTCATTTGTGAGGCGGAGAGTCCGTCTGCTTTTCCGAGCCGGGTATACGACCAGGAATTGGAACCGTAGAACATGACGATCTGGTTCCCGGAATAGAGCACGATATCACCGGCTTCGGTGACGGTCTGTCTGTCATTGCGCGGAAGGTCAGTGCCGAGGGGACCGACCTGTTCAAACCCGCCGTACATGGACATCGCAACGGTGAGGGGCTGCCGGGCAGCCAGCTCTCGCAATGCTTTGACGGATTCATTATCCTCCCAGATCACGGGGATCTCTGTATCGTTGATGTTTAAGCACAGTTCAGTCATAACTTCTTCCTCCTGTTCTGCCGAAGATGATTCCGGGGCTGCTGTTTCTGTGATCTCCTGTTCCGCTGTTTCGGAAACTGCCTGTCCGGCAGTCTCTGTATCAGCCTGTTCCTTCGTGCTGCATCCGGCAAGGGTCAGAAGGATGGAGGCAGCCGCAAGCACATGCCGCAGTCCTGCTTTTTTCATTTCAGATATTCGCGGAAGAATGAATCCAGTCTGTCAAACGGGATCAGGTTCTTTCCGCCGCCGTCATACAGGTCTGTATGGGAAGCGCCCGGGATGATCATCAGTTCCTTGTTGTCTGTGTATTTGCTGTTACGGACCATGTCCTCATAGGCGTCTTTGCCGAAATAGCAGGAATGTGCTTTCTCGCCGTGCACGATCAGTACTGCCGAGCGGATCTCATTGCTGTACTGCAGGATCGGCTGGTTGATGAAGGATTCGCATCCGATGACGTTCCAGCCGCCGTTGGAATTGAGCGAACGTGCGTGATAGCCGCGCGGTGTCTTGTAGTAATCGTAATAGTCCTTTACAAAATAAGGTGCATCTTCAGGAAGCGGGTCGACCACGCCGCCGCCCAGTGTATATTCACCGGCTTCCAGATCCTTCAGACGCTGAGCGCACATCGCCGCCTTTTTCGCATAGCGTGCTTCTTCACTGTCTTCGGAATCGAAATACCCTTTGGCGTTCACACGTGTCATGTCATACATGGTCATCACGGCAGTCGCTTTGATGCGTGTATCAAGCGCTGCAGTATTCAGTGCCATGCCGCCCCAGCCGCAGATGCCGATGATGCCGATCCGTTCCGGATCTGCCTGTTCATGCAGGGAAAGGAAATCGACTGCAGCCATGAAGTCTTCCGTATTGATGTCAGGGGAAGCCATATACCTTACACTGCCGCCGCTTTCACCTGTGAAAGAGGGGTCGAATGCAAGTGCCATGAAGCCGCGCTCCGCCATCGTCTGCGCATACAGGCCGGAGCACTGTTCCTTGACAGCACCGAAGGGTCCGCTGACGGCGACTGCCGGGAGTTTTCCTTCTGTGTTCTTCGGTATATACAGATCCGCCGCAAGGGTGATGCCGTATCTGTTCACAAATGTTACTTTGCTGTGATCGACCTTTACGCTTTTCGGAAATGTTTTGTCCCATTCTGTGACAAGTGTCAGTTCTTCTTTTCTGATCATGCTGTTCTCCTTTTCTGTATTACAGTCCGGTCTTTTTGTTCTTTGTCTGCCGGATCAGATAGTCCAGGCAGTCAACGCGCCGCTGGCTCTCATGGAGCTCCTCCATCAGTCCGCACCGGTATCTGCGGAAGAAACGGATCAGTTCATCGGCAGTACCGGTCTCATAGACCTGCTTCGCTTTCTTCAGCGTATCGTCCGTGCACCCGGTCTCTTTCAGACCTGCCAGTATCGTATCCAATGCCTGCTCCATATGACCGTTCTTCCTTTCTTCGATCACATTGTAGGAAGTTTTATTGATCTTTACCAATTGTTATAATGAATATCATGATATTCTGGTAAGGAATAATACAAAAAGGAGGTGTTTCGATGGAGATACGCACACTTCGATATTTCCTGGCGGTTGCCAGGGAAGAGAATATGACCAGGGCAGCGAACCTTCTGCATGTTACGCAGCCGACACTTTCAAAACAGCTGAAAAGCCTGGAGGATGAGCTTGGCAAAAAGCTGTTCATCCGCCACAGCTTCAGCCTGACACTGACCGAAGAAGGCATCCTGCTCCGGAACAGGGCAGAGGACCTGGTGAACATGGCGGATAAGATCGAAAAGGAATTCCTGTCCCTGGATGAGGTCACCGGCGGTGATATCTATTTCGGCCTGGCGGAATCCTACCAGATCCGCCGTCTGGCAAAAGAGATCCGGACATTTAAGGAATTCTATCCGGGTCTGAGCTATCACATCACGAGCGGCGATACCGAGCAGGTCACGGAAAAACTGGATAAAGGCCTTCTCGATTTCGCTGTCATCTGTGAAAAGCCGGATGAGAGGAAATACAGTTATATCACCTTCCCGGAATCCGATCATTTCGGGGCTGTTTTCCCTGCGGACACGCCGCTGGCATCAAAAGAAAAGATCACCGCCGGTGATCTTGCAGGCAGGCCCCTGTTCTGTTCGGGCCAGAGCTGGGAAAACGATATCCGTCCGTGGGCAGGGGAACAGTTTGACAGCCTTCAGCTGGAAGGCACGTTCCGTCTGGCCTACAACGGTTCCATGTTTGCGAGGGAAGGGCTGGGCATACTCCTGACCCTGAACAACCTGGTCGATACATCCCCGTCCAGCGGCATGGTATTCCGTCCTCTGGAGCCGGAACTGGAGATGAAGATGTACCTGATCTGGAATAAATATCAAAGCTTCACGCCGATCGCGGAGCGTTTCCTGCAGCAGATCCGCAGGTCTTTCGGCAGCAGTCCGGCTTCGCATGCAGGGTAAGTGTTATTCCGGATGTCCTTCCCGGAAATCTTTGACGATCCGGTTGAATTCATTGATCCGTTCGTCAACTTCTTCCTTCGGGAGCTTCTTGTAATAATTGATATCCCCGTATTTCTCGGCTTCCCTGAAATACCAGCATTTGTAATCGACGATCTTCATCATTTTCTGCAGTTCGTCGATCTGTTCCTGCAGCAGTTTTTTCTGTCCTTCGAACATCACGAGGCGTTCGTGGATGGTCTCATCGCCCTGCAGGTAAAGCTCCATGAACCTGCGGATATCCTTCAGCGGCATCCCGCTGCGCTTGAGCACGGTGATCGTATACAGCGGCTCAAAATCCTCTTCGGAGAACCGGCGTATGCCTGACTCACTGCGCCTGACGAATGCAAGCAGTCCTTCTTTGTCATAGTAACGTAATGTATGCGCGCTGATGCCGGTGCGCTGTGCAACTTCGCCGATCGTAAAATATTGTGACATTTTTTCAATTCTCCCCTTGACTTAGAGTATACTCTAACATCTATTTTAGGCCTGTAAACAAACGGAGGAAAGTATGACACAGGCAAAAGCAGAAAGAATTGAAATGAATAAAGACGCATTTGAAAAGATCGAAGGTACAAAAGTTTACTGGCTCGGCGGCGGAGGCGCGATGATCAACAGCCGCGGTACAGTCATCCTGATCGACCCGCTGCTGAAAGGCTTTGATATGAAGATCCTGACAGAAGCACCGCTGCTGCCGGAAGACGTTCCCCACGCAGACGCGGTGATCATCACGCACTGCGACAACGATCATTTCAGCAAGGTTACACTGAATGAACTCAAGGACAGGATCGACGCTGTCCATACGACGCACTATGTCGCACAGCTGTGCGAAGAGATCGGAATCCCTGCACAGGGTCATGATATCCACGGATCATTCATGGTCAATGACGTGAAGGTCACGCTGACGCCGGCTGACCATGCATGGCAGAACGCTTCCCCGAAGCACTCTGCACTCAGACATTATGAAATGGAAGATTTCTGCGGTTTCCGCATCGAGACAGCAGACGGCGTCATCTGGATGCCGGGTGATTCCAGGCTGATGGAAGAACAGCTGCACCAGGAGGCGATGGATCTCATCCTGCTGGACATCTCCGATTCCAGATGGCATATCGGTCTTGACGGCGTCAGGAAGATGACGGACGCATATCCCGAAACACCTCTGCTCCCGATCCACTGGGGCTGCGTGGACGCACCGGAATGGAAGGAATTCAACGGTGATCCCGAAGTCGTCAGAAACATGATCGTCAACCCGGACAGGCTTTTCGTCAAGGCAGTCGGCGAAGCTTATGACCTCTGATCTTTGAAAGGACAGAATATGAAATATACAAAGCTCGGCAACACTGATCTGGAAGTATCCAGGATCTGCCTTGGCTGCATGGGCTTCGGCAATCCGGAAGCAGGCATGCACAAATGGACGCTCCCGTACGAAGACACGAAAAAGATCATTGACCATGCATTGGACCAGGGGATCAATTTCTTCGATACAGCCATGGCATACCAGGGCGGCAGCAGCGAGGAATTCATCGGCAGAGCCCTGAAGGATGTCCGTGACAGGGTCGTCATCGCGACGAAATATACGCCCCGTTTCGGTGAGAATACGGGAAAGTATACCGGTGCAGAATGGATCGAAAAATGCATCGACGACTCCCTGCGCCGTCTCGGCACAGACTATATCGACCTGTATATCATGCACATGTGGGATTATGATACACCTGTCCTTGAAACACTTACGGCACTGGACAAAGCCGTAAAGGCAGGAAAGGTGCGTGCCCTCGGGATCTCCAATTGCTGGACATGGCAGCTTGCGAAAGCGAATGCGCTGGCGGAAAAGGAAGGCCTGACGCCGTTCGTTTCCGTGCAGAGCCATTACAACCTGCTGGCAAGGGAAGACGAAAGGGAACTGCGCAACTACTGTCTGGAAGACAATATCGCCATGACACCGTACAGTGCGCTGGCTTCCGGCAGACTGTCAAAGAGACCGGGCGAGACATCAAAGCGTCTGGAGCTTGATGCGTTCGCAAAGACCAAATACGACGCAACGCAGGAACAGGATGCGAAGATCATTGAAAGGGTCAGCGAACTCGCAGATAAAAAAGGCGTCTCCATGACGGAGATCTCCCTTGCATGGCTTCTCTCGAAGGTGACTTCCCCCGTTGTCGGCGCAACGAAGGTATCCCATATCGACGGTGCTGTCAAAGCCGTTGAACTGGAACTCAGTGAAGAGGAGAAGGCATATCTGGAAGAGCCTTATGTGCCGCATGCGGTCGTAGGCGCGCTCGGCAATACCGCCTGGAAAAAACAGATAATCTGAGACCGTGAATGATGGCTGCAGCAGGGGATCTGCTGCAGCCTGTTTCGTATCCGGCAGAACAGAGGGACTGCAGGGAACGGAAAGCCGCCGCCCTGTCTTAAAATGGCATGAGCCATCGTATAGCTCATGCCATTCAGAAGCGGATCCTGTCAAATAATGCCTATTCAATAACTTCGCAGTCCCAGCCGAATACCCTGGCGATCTGCGTGATCTTTGCTTTCTGGTCGCCGACTATGATCATCTGGTGATGGGACGGAAGCTCCTCCATGACTTTTTCGCCTTTGGAGTAATGAAGCAGTGTTGCGTTCAGGGAGTCTGTATCCGGGAACTGTACAAACCGTTCGATCTCCCCGGGTATGACGGTGATCTTGTCAAACGAAGGATTGATCTTGGCAAGGACCATTTCACCTGCAGGAAGTTCACAGTCGACCATCGTGGATCTTTCATTGACGATCGCCAGAACTTTAGGCATGACTTTCCATTTGCAGCCGCAGAATGCCCGCGGCGCGAAGCCTGCATAACCGCAGTGGACGCCGAGCGCGTAGTTTTTCGGCTCATCCACATCCGGGAACCTGTCGATACGCTCGTGATAGATGGCTGCCTGGCCGACGAGGAAAGGATAGATATTCGTCATCTGGATCGGGGCCTGCAGCGCCTGATAGAGGATATACGTGGAAAGCAGCGTCAGCGTATCGCCTTCACAGCACCAGATGATGCCGTATTTCTCAAAGAGCCTGTTCCAGATCGTGCAGGGCGTCGTCTTCGAATACATGGACTCATTCAGGCAGTTTGCGCCGATGCCGTCCACACCGCCGAGTTCATCGATCTTTTCGCAGATCGCGAGATACAGCTGGCCGATCAGTGTCTTCTGTTCATCAGTGACCCGCGGATCGCAGGGAAGCTCCCATGAATTGAATTCCGCAAGGGCTGCTGCGGGATCGATCTCATCCGCACGCCTGTTGACAGCTTTCCAGCTGCTGTAGATCATGCGTATGCCGAAGACCCTTTCCATCGTTTCCGTGCATTCTTTTTCCCACCAGTAGAAACGCTTGAAGATATACGCCTGCATACCTTCGCCCGGGTCGTCCTGGAACATCAGGAATTTCGCCCCCTGCAGATGGGTCTTCGCTGCGAGTGAACGGAATATGACCTTGCCGAGTTCGACATTGTACGGTGAAAAGACGTTCAGCCCTGCGCTGCGCAGGTAACTGATCAGTTCCCAGTCCCACATATCGACCGTCCCGAAACGGGAGGTGATCACGAGGAGGGGTTTATTATAGGCCAGGAATGCATCCTTGTAATGATAACCGGCTCCGATCATCTGCGGGAAGAGGACAGCGTCACATTCGGGGATCGGTTTCCCTGCGATGACTGTTTCGAGGAATTCAGCGGTATCGCCGTACAGTACCTTCAGCCTGTCCAGCTGTTCCCTGTATTCACCCTGTTCGCGTTCATTTGCCTCTTTGAACAGAAGAGGGACTACGGCAGCTTTAGGTGCTTTTACATGCTCCATGACAGATCTCCTTTACAAATTCTTTTGAAGCTCGCGACATAACGGGGTAAGTATGCCGATATATCTGTTGTATCGTTCCTGCAGTGCATCGTATACGATGCGCTTTTCAGGGTCGGGATCAAAACGCTTTCTGATCCGGATATGCTCTTTCGCATACTGTTCCAGGCCATCGATCAGGCCGATGCCTTTCGCACCGAGCAGGCAGCTGCCCCACAGTGCCGGATCCCTGCGGCTGAGTGTTTCCACAGGCATGCCGAGAACATCTGCATAGATCTGCGCGCATACTTCCGAATCCGCACCGCCGCCGATCATCCGGATGCAGTCTCTTTCTGTATACTGCGGATACATTGCGTTCATCCGCCCAATGGCTGTTTTCAGCGCAAAGGCAAAGCTTTCAACGATCGCGCGGTAGAAATGTGCAGGCGTATGGGTCCATGTCTGTCCCATGAATACACCCCTGAGGTCACCGTTGAACGGCATGACAGTGCCTCCCAGCATACCGACTGCGAACAGTCCTTCACAGCCCGGGGGGATCCCGGCGATCTCCGCGTCGATACGCGCGTAGGCTTCTTTCAGTGTTTCATTCTCTTTCCGGTAAAACCGGCTGATGAACCATTCCTGGGTAATGCCGGATCCCGGCATATAGTAATGCGCGCAGTAGCTGCCGCGTGTACTCCCGTTCAGCATGTCATATCCGCGCTGCTCCAGGTCGGGCCTGTACACATCGGTCATGCAGCTGACGGCACCGAACGACGCTGCTTCAAACAGCATATCCCCGGGGCTCAGGTTCGCTGCGCCGGTGCAGCCGGCGATCTTGTCCCCGGCACCGCTGACCAGCGGGATGTCGGCGCACAGTCCCGTGCGTCCGGCTGCTGTTTCGGAGAGGTACGCGACGACCTCTGAGGACTCTGCGATCCTCGGGAGAAGGTCCGGATCGATCCCAAGCTCCTGACAAAGCTTCCGGGACCAGCAGCGGTTCCTGACATCGGCCAGTCCTGTCCATGTGATCAGTGAGCCGTCGATAACAGCTTCTTTGATCGGAAGGCCCGACAGCCTGCCGATCACATATCCGCTGATCATCAGGTATTTGGCGATCCGTTTTGCTTCTTCAGGGAATTCACTTTTGAACCATGCGTATTTGGAAGAGAACAGGGGACTGTTCGTTCCGGAGACCCGGTAGAAATCATCCGCGAAAAGGGCATTCTGTTTTTCAGCGTAGGGGATGTAGCGGGTATCCAGGGAACATGACCATCCGGTCACATCGTTCCAGTTTTCATCGACACCCATAAAGCCGGCCATCTGCCCGGTAAATCCGATCACGGCGATTTTTGCGGCATTTTCCCGTGCTGAACCGGCACATTCTTTCATGCAGTACTCAACAGCCGCCATCAGGTCATCGCCGTGCTGGATGAACTGGCCCGGACGGGGCTGGATACTTTTGATCGCTTTCCTTGCGGCAGCGAGTTCGTTTCCTTCCGGATCATATATCCCGGCTTTGACAAAACTTGTGCCGAGGTCGATCGCCATCAGAAGTTTCTGTTCCATCATTGCTCCGATCCTGTTCCGTCAAACCGGAACACGTGTTTCAGACCTTTTGCGGCAGCGGCATTTTCAAATGCCTGCGCATAGTCTTCGATGCGGTATGAATCCGACATGATAAGATCCAGCGGGATACGCCCGTCATTTACAAGCTTTGCGCATTTGCGGTATTCCGAGATGCTCTGCTTCGTGCAGCCCTGGATCGTCAGCTGCCGGTAGTGGATCAGGTTGGTATTGATCGGTACGATCTTCCTGCTGTCGGGAAGGCCGCCGAAGAACAGCAGCCTGCCGTTCATATTCATGTATTCGAGGGATGCGGACTGCGCGTCCGGTGCAGGGGCGGCGATAATGCATATGTCAACACCGCTGATCCCGTACGAGCGGAACCCCTCAAGAATATCCCCGCGGACCGGAAGGACTTCCGGAAACAGTCCGCATGCCTGGGCAATGCGGCTTTCCGACAGATCGTTTACATAGATCTTCCCGGCACCGAGGATGCGCGCCGTCATGATATGCATGATCCCGATCGGCCCGAGGCCGATGACCAGGACATCATCGCCAGGTCTTATGCCGAGCAGGATCTGGCCGTTGTATACGCACGAGAGGGGCTCAATGAGGGCAGCAGCTTCATACGATACGTCATCGCCGATCTTCATGATATTCCCCTGGATAACAGCGTTCCGGGGTATGCGGACATATTCCGCAAAACCGCCGTTCATCGTGACGCCGAACGCTTCCATTTCCCTGCACAGATGTGTATTTCCGCTGACGCACATGTCACAGTGCCCGCACCCGATATTCGGCGCGGCGGATACCCTGTCGCCTGCAGAGTATCCTTTTACCTGACTGCCGGCTTTTACGATATCACCGGCAAATTCATGACCCGGTATCAGCGGGCGGCTGCGCGAAGCACGCGGCGTCCCGTTTTTCCACATCCGGATGTCCGTGCCGCAGATCGAAGCTGCCCTTACCCTGATAAGCAGTTCATCTTCGCTTATTTCCGGTACCGGGACCTCGGACAGTTCCAGCTGTCCGGCCCCAAAAAGTGTTAATGCTTTCATTCTGTATTATCCTCCGGCAGCCCGTTATTCAGATATATGGGACGGTGTTCCAGGATCGAGCGCAGGCCTTCATGAACGAGCACAAGCGCCATCTTCCCGTCTGTTCCCGTAACAGGGGGTTCCGTGTCATTCAGGATACAGTCGATAAATGCCTGTGCTTCCGCCTGATACGCTTCAATAAACAGCGTCCGCCAGGAATCCATGGAATCCGCACGGATCACGCGGTCAGCTGTCACTGCTTCGGCTGCTTCGGCACGCTGGCTTCCGATTTTGATGATCCCGTTCGTACCCAGGATCTCGGTACGCGCATCATACCCGTACTGAACATACTGCGCCCCGGTTATGACACCGAGGATGCCGTTTTCAAATTCCAGCATGACCGTGCATGTGTCATAGTATTCCGGATATTCCTGCTTCTTTTCAGGGCTGCGGAAATTGCTGCCGATCGCATGGATCATCCTGACTTCGCTGCCGGCATACCAGCGCAGCGTGTCAAAGTCATGACTGTTCACTTCCCCGATCGGACCGTAGTTCCTGCGTACGTCATACATCCATTCCTTCGGCTCACTGGGACCGTATGTATTTGATTTGATCAGCGATGGCTTACCCGCAAGACCTTCATCAAGCATCTGCCTGCCGCGCCGGAAACTCCTGTCAAAACGCCGCATGAACCCGAGCTGCAGCTTAACATTGTTTCTCCTGCAGGCTTCGATCATGTCATCGCATTCCGCTTCCGTGGAAGCCATCGGCTTCTCGCAGAATACATGCTTGCCTGCTTCGGCAGCTGCAATGACGATGTCGTGATGAAACTGGGTGGGTGTGACGACGATCACGGCGCCGATGTCCGGATCCTTCATCACATCCCGCCAGTCCCTGTACAGCTTTTTAACGCCTGTTTCCTCAGAGGCGGCCAGGAGGTTCTCTTCAGACGGGTCACACAGCGCTGCCAGGACACATCCTCGGACCCGGCCTGCATAATTCCGTGCATGGATCATACCTGCGCGGCCGCATCCCAGTACACATACATTGACTTTATTTTTCATAGGTCTTTCCGCCGGGTTCACTCCAGTCCGGCTGCTTTCATCTCTTCAATGATCCGGATACCGCTCGATGTCCCCAGACGCGTCGCACCGGCGTCGATCATGGCTTTTGCGGATTCCCATGTGCGTATGCCGCCGGCTGCCTTGACCTGCACATCAGGACCGCAGTTCTCTTTCATGAGCTTCACATTTTCCGCGGTCGCACCTCCCGTACCGAAACCGGTGCTTGTTTTGACAAAATCCGGCTTTACACGGGAAGCGATCTTTGCGGCTTCAATGATCTCTTCTTCCGTGAGGTAGCAGGTCTCGAAGATGACTTTGCAGCAGATGCCGGCACGCCTTGCGACCGCAGTCATACGGCTCATCTCTTCTTCGATATAGGCGTAATCATGTTCCTTCAGTTTTCCGACGTTCAGGACATAATCAAATTCCTGCGCCCCGTCCTTCACGGCATATTCCGCTTCTGCAGCTTTTGCGTCGATCGTCATCTGCCCAAGCGGGAAACCGACAGCAGCGCCGGTCAGTACATCCGAACCTTCCAGCATTTTCCTGCATATGCTGACAGGATAGGTGTTGATCGCGACAGACTTGAAACCGTAAGCCCTGGCTTCATCGCAGAGCTTCTGGAAATCTGCTGTTACCGCATATGGTTTCAGGTTGGTGTGATCCACCATGGCGGCAACTTCTTTAATGGTATATGTCATTTGTCCCTCATTCCCGAAAGTTTCATTTACTTTCGTTTTATTTGATTTAATTTTATTTTATCCGGGTATACGTGTCAATTTCAGCCTTCGTTTGTTTGCATTCCCGGACTATGCATTTTAAAATAAAACCATGAATCCGAAGATCTATACCGAAGAGAGGCGCGGGGGGATACTGCAGCTGCTGAGAGAGCAGGGAAGTGTATCTGTTGCCGGGCTGAGTGAAAAATACCGGGTCAGCGGGACAACGATCCGTATCGATCTGACGGCGCTGGAGAATGAAGGCCTCCTGCAGCGCACACACGGCGGTGCTGTGCCTGTATCCGACCTGCGGCAGTTCATACGGGAGCCGCTGATCAGCGAACGCCGGCATTATGAGGAAAAGAAGCGGATAGCCTCTGCAGCCTTATCACTTCTGTCCCCGGGGGAAACGGTCCTGCTTGATACGGGTACGACGATGACCTGTTTTGCGGAAGCGCTGGCCGCATCGGCTGCAGGCCCGCTGACAGTCTATTCCAATGACCTGCGTGTGCTGGAGACCCTTGAGACAAAAGAAAACTGCGCCCTCCGCATTCTGGGCGGCAGTATCCGCAGCGGTTTTCATTATACGTACGGGCAGCAGGCACTTGACGAACTGGGCAGGTATCATTTCAAAAAACTGTTCCTGGCAACATCCGCTTTGAATGAAAACGGTCTGACTGTATCCAACGGCGACCTTGCGGCACTCAAGCGGGCAATGATCCGCTCGGCGGAAGAAGTGATCCTGCTGACGGATTCTTCCAAAGCAGGCCTGCTGGATTTTGAAAAATTCGCAGGGCTGGGCGATATAGATGTCCTGATCACCGACAGCGGCATCGAAGAAAAAAATAGCGGTTATCTGAAAGACAGCATTCCCCGGATCATCATCGTATGATCCGTTTTTCTGTGTCCGGCAGGTCTTATAATGAATGCGTGCATGTCACATATATGTATTTCAGATATATGGTAAAGTAAACCTGTACAGAAATGAGGAGAAGATATGGTTCTGATCAATGTGACATCGCCGCTGTTAAGGAACGAGATCAGGGAGACCCTGCTCGCATGTGATGACCCGAAGTACAGATACGTCAGGAATATCGGAAAGATCGAAATGCAGTTTGAAGCGGATACGGATGATGCTTCAAAGGCTGTGCGCATGGCGAAAAAGAGGATCCGCAGCCTGCGATTCGGCAAAGTTATTATGTTCCGTGTACTGATCGACGGGCAGTTCTATGAAAACGGAAAGATATACAGACCGGGTGATAAAGAATACAAGGCTACCCGTCCGGCAGAATAGATCCCTGCGGACAGGTGTGCTCTGGAGGATACTGTGTCCTGAAGCGGAAAGGATCCGGGCAGCTGAAACAATACTTAATAATTCCTGTATACATTGGCCGTTGCAGGATATCCCGCACATGATACACTGATGGGGAAGATCCGGGATCAGGTGTTATGCATAAAAGAATCCCCGGATCAGAGGAGGAATATGAAGAAATTATTACAGAAAGCAGGCATCCTTGCGCTGGTATTATCCCTTACAGGCTGTTTTAAAATGCGGATGAACGTCGATGTCAAAAGCGATGCGACATACACCGGTTCCTATACTGTCCTCATGAAGGAAAGCATGCTGACGATCGGCGGCGGTACTTCCGATGAGGCGCTGGAGCAGATGGCGGAACAGTTCAAAAAAGATGATCCCGAGGCAGAAGTGGAGATCGTCAAGGAAGGCGAAGGGGAAGATGCGTTCGCAGGCGTCAAGGTCTCCAAACTGCCGGCTGACTCTGTGAAGGTCACCAAAAACGACAATGTCATTACCCTTGAGATGGACCTTTCCGATATGCAGAACACGATCACGGAAGACCCGGAGGTCTCCTCTATGGGGCTGAGCATAGCCTCCCTGAAAGAATACGGGGCGGAAGCTGTCATTACTGTCAATATGCCCGGCAAGCCGGAGGCGAATACCGGTACAGTCGAAGGGAACAGGGTAACAGTCGACCTGCTTGAGGCCAATGAAAAAACACTGACAGTCACCTGCAAGGCAGGCCTGCCGAAAGCAGCGAAGATCGGACTCGGCATTGCCGGTGCCCTCGCCGTTGTGCTTGTCGTCCTGCTTGCGCTGAAAAAGAAAAAATAAGACACGGAGAAATCCTTACCAATATGAAACACACCCGGCTGCTGTATGCCGGGTGTGTTCTGTCTTAATGATCTGTTACCTATAGCAGACTGTTCTGACGGATAACGTTCCGGTACCAGAAAAAGCTGCTTTTCCGGATCCTTGCACAGTCTTTCGGATCTGTTTCTGTCCTGTCGACATAAACGAGTCCGTATCTCTTCGCGAATCCCTGATGGGAAGAGACGACGTCCAGGAAGCTCCATGGGCAGTACCCCATGATGCTTATCCCTTCTTCCAGCATGACAGCGACCTGTTCCAGATGCGCTTTAATGTATTCGATCCTGTACGTGTCGTCGATCCTGCCGTTTTCATCGGGAGTTTCGCTGACGGCCATGCCGTTCTCGGTGATGATCATCGGCAGCAGGTATCTCTGGTATATCTTTTCCATGCCGGTACGCAGGCCTTCGGGATCGATGCCCATGTTCATCCACTCTGTCTTTTTCAGATGGGGATTGTCACAGATATCATACAGTTCCGAGACCCAGAAAGGAGGCTGGTTATAATTGACAGGGCCTTCCTTTTTCTTTGCGCAGACCGAGAAATAATAGTTTACGCCGATAAAGTCGGGTGAAGATCCTTTCAGGACTGCTTCATCGGACGGGTCTGTTTCGGGATACAGGCCATGCGTTTTGAGATAAGAGGCAGCGAAAGGGGAGTACGCGCCTCTTACACTCATGTCAAGCATATAGAACTCCATCATCTCTTCTGCCTGCCACGCAGCAGCGACATCTTCCGGCCTGCTTGAGTACGGATAGACGACCTGGATCGCGCATACGGGACCGATCAGTGCTTCGGGATCGATCTTTTTCAGGAGTTCAAATGCCTTATGTTCCGCAAGGGAAACATTGTAACTCATCTGATAGATGTTTTTCAGATTCTTTACGGGATCTTTCTCAAAGTTCCCGTTGAGGTTGCCTGCGGCAGTTGCGATCAGCTGTTCATTGACAGTGACCCATTTTCTGACCCTGCCTTTGAAATGCCTGAAGCATACTTCGGCATAAGCTGCATACGCATCGATCATTTTCCGGCTCTTCCAGCCGCCGAATGCTTCGACAAGTGCCTGCGGGCATTCAAAATGATAAAGGGTGACGAACGGTTCGATACCGTTTTCCAGCAATGCGTCGATCAGCCGGTCGTAGAAAGCCAGACCTTCTTCATTCGGCCTCAGCGTTTCATCCGGCATGATGCGGCTCCAGGAAAAACTCATGCGGTATGTCTTCAGACCGAGCTCTGCCATCAGGCTGACGTCTTCACGCCAGTGATGGTAGTGATCGGCTGCGACTTTGGTGTCCGCTGTGCCTTCCGGCACTTTCTGAACATCCGTGGTCGCAAGACCTCTTCCGCCTTCGTTATATCCGCCTTCGACCTGGAAAGCGCTTGTGGAGGCACCCCACAGGAAACTGTCCGGGAAACGGTATGTCATGCGATCCATTCCTTCGGCAGGTCTTTGAATGAAGCGAGTTCGATATCATTCTCCTTCACCCAGTTCTTTACCGCATCGCTTGTCATGGCTTCAAGATCTTTGACCCTGCAGGTGGAGAAACTTGTCAGTTTGAAGAGATCCGCATCCGCATAGCCGCAATGGGAAACGATATACCCGTATTCCTTATCGAGGATACCGCCTTTGTCCGATGTGATATAGGAGACAGGGTCTTCACCAAGCTGCGCTTCCGGACCGCCCCAGACATACCAGCCCATGCCGGCTTCCTTTACTTCCGGCCTGTCCATGAATGCGACGGAGCAGAGGATGCCGTATTCTTTTGCCAGTGTGCGTGTGACTTCATCCGTTGTTTTTGTGCCGTAGGCATGATTGTGGATGTAGTCAGGCTTATGGCCGACAAGCTCGATGTATCTTTCGATCTGCGCTTTGAATTCAGCGTACAGTTCGTCCCTGTGCGCAGCCAGATGGTCATGACCGTTTTCTTCGGTATCCAGTTCCCGGTTCTCTTTTGAACCCAGGAACATCCCATCCTCGTGTGTCAGTGTGGGGAGTTTATCATGTCCGAGGATGGAAGGTCCTGTAGATGCGTTGAGGTCGATGCCGAATGCGATCCGGTCAAGATAAGGCCTGATCCAGTCGACGCATTCTTCGATCCAGGGCATGTTGGCAAACATGCCTGTATTCCGTACGATACCGTTCCTGATGCCGTGGATGCAGCCGAGGGAGACTGCCCTTGTGATTCCGTAATCATCGCTCTGTACAAGAAGTTTCATAGTATTCCTCTCTTTCCTTTGATAAAAGGAGGACGGTATCCCATCCTCCTCCGCTTTTCTGGTTATTCAGTTACAGTTTCCTTTTCCTTTTCAAGCATCTGTTTGTCATATGCTTTTACGAAAGGTATATAGGCAAGGACGATGACTGCGAACAGTACACAGCCCCAGATCAGACCCCTGACACCGTAGTTCATCATGTTGCCGACGAAGAACGGGAGGTTGGCAGCGTTCTGGCCGCCTGTTGCGTTGGAATAGCCCAGCAGGCCGACCAGCTTGAGCAGGTGTGTTCCGAAGACGGATACTGTCGGGGCGATGAGGACCCAGGGAATGAAGAAGATCGGGTTCAGGATCATCGGCATACCGAAGTATACGGGTTCATCGACACCGAATAATGCGGGCAGGAAGCCAAGTCTGGAGATGGACTTGTTGGATTCCGACTTGCAGATAAGCAGGGCAGCGATGATCATCGGAATGGAACCGGAGCCATAGCTTAATGCGTCGCCGACGAACATATGGGGCAGAGGCAGGCCTGCCTGGTAAGCCGCCATGTTCTCCATCTGCAGCTGCATGAAGAGCATCATGATGATCGGTCCGACTGTCATGCCGCCGTGAATGCCGCAGAACCAGAGTCCGTAGAGTACGACCATCAGGATCCAGCAGCCGAAGATATTGGAGCCGACTGCGTTAAGCGGTGCGGAAACGACTGTGTAGATCAGCTGGTGGAAAGAACCGAGGGGAGTTCCGGCAAAGATCAGATTGATGATGCCGAAGAGGATCATTGAGATCGCACCGGGGATAATGCTTGTGAACTGTGCAGAGACCATAGGAGGGACCTGCTCAGGCAGCTTGATGACGATGTTGTATTTCTGGCAGAACTTGAAGATGTAGCCAACCACGAAGGCAATGATGATGCCTGTGAACATACCGGATGCACCGAGCCATGTCGTCGGCAGGGAGTTTGCAGCGAAGGGCTCTTCCGGAATGACATACGGTGTAACGATCAGGAAGCAGACCAGGGAAGTCAGGGCTACAGCGATATCTGATTTTGCGCATTTGTGCGTCCTGGCAAACTGGTATGCAACAAGGAAGGATACGTAGACACCGAACATGCCGATCGTCCACTGGTAGATGACGCTGAGAACGCTCTTGATCCCGGTCGAAGCGATGAATGCCTGGTAAGCATCGATGCCGATGCCGTTGAAGAGGGCGGTGAATCCGCCGATCATCGTGATCGGCATTAACATCATGAATGCGCCCTGGATGATATTCAATACAGTATTCTGTGCAAATTTAGCTGAAATTGCGATCAGTTTATCTAATAGTTTCTCCATTTTCAATCTCCTCAGATTTCTTTTTTGCTGCTGATCAGGCAGCCGTTTGGCAGCGCTTTTACCTCACACCCATACTATAGCCATAAACAAAACATGTGTCAATAATAAAAATACAAAAATGAAACATATTTTATTTATGAAATGCATTTCGTTTCCATTTGCGCTATAATGATACTGTCAGGGAGGCCCTATATGAATACTTTGGAATTAATGGATGCGGCTGTCAGTTCATTCTCCAAGACCGACAGGCGCATATATGAAATGATCAGAAAATTCCCGGAAGAATTTGCGACCAGCAGCATCACAAAAGTGTCCGATGACAGCGAAGTGACAAAACCGGCCCTGACGCGTTTCGCAAAGAAACTCGGCTTCGGCGGGTTTGCGGAACTGCAGTATCAGCTTGCCCAGGATCTGAAAGAACTGAAGGAGAACGATTCAAAGAGTTCAAACGGGGAAAAATACGCAAGTATCCTCAAACAGACGGAGAGATCGATCAGCACGGAAGAGATACGCAGCCTGATTCGCCGGATGCGCGGCAGCAGGAAGGTGATCCTGGCAGGGGCAAATCTTTCGCGGCTTCCTGCGGAAGAGATGCTGATCGCGCTGTCATTTGAGGATGACATATGTGCAATGATGCCCGAACCGGATATGATGCCGTATCATTTCAGAGAAAACGATATGGTGATCATCTATTCCGCGATCAGCGGGAACTCGCATCAGGGCTTCCTCCGCAATTTCCGCGTGGAGAATGCCGTTAAGCCTTACCTGGTCCTGGTGACCACGAATTCCAAACATCCTCTGCGCCATAACTTTGATGAGGTGTTCTGTCTTCCCACGCTTCCGCTTGCGGATACGACCAGCACCGTATTGTCGGATACGTTCGCATTCCTGATGTTCAATGATGTGATCGCACAGGAGCTGCGGAAACAGAAGCACGGATGAACTGCCGATAATAAACCGTTGAGGTGTTCGTCTGCAGGGAATGCATTCGCCGGATAGACGGTATGACAGAAAAGAACCTATAATATAGATAACTAGAAAGGACAGATCATTTATGAGTTTTCCGAAGAACTTTTTATGGGGCGGCGCAACAGCTGCCAACCAGGTGGAAGGAGCCTGGAACGAAGGGGGCAGGGGTCCTGCCAAGACAGACGTGATGACAGGCGGTACGGTATCTGAGCCGCGCTATATCACATATCTGGATAAGGACGGCAACCCCGGCAGGATCAACCAGTTCGACCGTCTGCCGGAAGGCGCAAGGTATTATGTCAATCCGGATTATTACTATCCCAACCACAAAGCCGTAGACCAGTATCATCATTACAAGGAGGATATCGCCCTCTTTGCGGAGATGGGCTACAAGGTATACAGGATGTCCATCTCCTGGAGCCGCCTGTTCCCGAAGGGGATCGAAAAAACACCCAATGAAGAGGGTGTTGAACACTACCGCAATGTATTCAAAGAACTGCGGAAATACGATATCGAACCGCTGGTCACCATCTGGCATTTCGATACGCCCCTGTATCTCGAACAGGAGCTGGGCGGCTGGCAGAACCGCGAGCTGATCGACCACTATGTCCGTTTCGCATCGACATGCTTTACCGAATACAAGGGCCTTGTCCACTATTGGCTGACATTCAATGAGATCAACAACGAATGCGCCTTCATCGACATGATTAATGAACAGCTCCATATGACAAAGGAACAGGTCGATGCACGCTACCGCGAAGCATACCAGCTGCTGCATTACCAGCTGGTAGCCAGCGCCAAGGCAGTGCAGATCGGCCATGCGATCGATCCGACGAACATGATCGGCTGCATGCTGTCAACATCCTGCGCCTATCCGATGACATGTGATCCAGAAGATGTCCTCAAGACGGAACATGCCTGGGAAAATGCGATCTACTATTGCGGCGATGTCCATGTATTCGGTTACTATTCACCGTTCGCCAAGCGTCTCTGGAAGGAACACAGCTGCGCCCTGGATATCACGGATGAAGACCTGGCTGCCCTTGAAGCAGGCACGGTCGACATGTATACGTTCTCGTATTATTCCTCCAATGTCACGACGACCCACGACGTAACGGAAAAAGCCGGCGGCAATATGTCCACCGGCGCCAAGAACCCGTACCTGCAGTACAGTGACTGGGGCTGGTCGCTCGATCCGACCGGGATGCAGTATTTCCTGGAGAAGATCTACGACCGTTACCGCATCCCGCTGATGATCGTTGAAAACGGTCTCGGTGCCTATGACACGGTCGAGGAAGACGGTTCCATCCATGACGATTACCGCATCGATTACTACCGTCCGCACATCCGGGCAATGAGTCGTGCGATCGACAACGGCGTCGACCTGATCGGCTATACGACCTGGGGCTGCATCGACGTCGTCTCTGCCGGCACCGGCGAGATGAGGAAGAGATACGGCTTCATCTACGTCGACATGGATGACGAAGGAAAAGGTTCCATGGCACGTTCCAGGAAGGATTCCTTCTTCTGGTATAAGAAAGTTATCGCTTCCAACGGCGAGGACATCGACTGATCATCCTGCCGCTCTCAGCAATGAGGGCGGTTTTTTTCTGCGATGCCGGTGCTGATGCTGCCGCACATCGTATAGATCAGTCCGGCGATCTCTTTTTCAGGCATGTCAAAATCGTTCTCGATCCATGCCAGGAGGACATGGAAGGTCCCGTACATCAGGAAATCCAGGACATACTTTTCCTGCTTTTCCGTACCGTATCCCGGAAGGTTGGAACGAAGTCCTTTCAGAACGTTCTGCATATAGGAGAGCATCTGCTGTTCATGTGTGCTGCCGCAGCAGAAGAGTACGCGGAACAGGGCTGCATCCTGACGCACATATTTCAGAAACGCTTCGATGAGGTCGACCATTGCGGCATCGCGGCTCACATCTTTCATGTAATCCATCGTCCTGTCCACCAGTTTCGCTTCCTGGTCACCGCAATGCCTGTAGAACGTCGTGCGGTTGATATCCGCCGGCTGCACAGTTCCTTATCTGCAATACCGGCGGCGGCGAACCGTACCGCATCGATACGTACGAGATGTACAGGCGCATGTACAGTGAGATCGGGATCAAGGACTCGACAATGTCATCGACAACAAACATACCGCGACAAGGAACTTCCACAGCCAGTATTATCTTGATTCCGACAAACTGGAAGACTATCTGCACTTCCGTTCCGACAGCATCCGGTATTTCGTGGATGCCTATCTGTAGGAACTCGGACCTGCAGCCTCCTTCGGCAAAAAGCTGTGCGCCCTTCCCGGCGGGGAGAAGATGATGGGGAACATAATCAAAAGCACGTTCTAAGAAGCGCCAAATTCCGAACATGGTCCAAAGCACTGGATCGATGAAAATATGGAAGACCATATCGATGCGTACTGGGGCAGCCGCAAAGCATGGGAATCTCTCCCGGAAAAAGCCGCCGAGATGGATCACTTCACGGACTGGGATGCAGTCGTACTTATCGATCACGGATATGACGAGACGAAGCCGGAAGGGGAACTCACATATGAAGATATGAAAAAAGCAGTGGAGTTCCGCGGCGGCACACTGCTCAGCACAGCAATGAAGAAGGGCGGCTGGAAGACAAAACTTTCCTGCAGATGTGCATTCGGACATACGTTTAAGACCAGTCCCCGTCTCATCCTGGAAGGCGGCCACTGGTGTTACGAATGCGAACGCACAAGCTGGAACTACGGTCAGCGGGCAAAAGTCGACCCGTTCTTTACCCAGGTATGGAATCCACTTCACAAAGAGGACGAACTCAGGGAATATCCCAAAGAAGTAAACGAACTGGATGTTGACTGAGGACAGTCCTGCATCATTCCTGATATCATTTTATGAATACCGGCAGTATTCCTGCCGGCTTTCATTATGGCGGATCAGCTGCTGCATATCTTGAAAAACAATTACGAAAAAGGTGAGTTGTAAAACTCAGCGCAACTTTGTAAAAGATAGCGCAACCCTGAGACAGAAATAACAGGCAAACGGGAGATTGAAGGTTGTAAGCAGCCAAAATCTCTCTTTTTTATGCAAAAATCACAAAAAATCAAGCGCATG
>JAILQT010000076.1 GCA_024698805.1 Solobacterium sp. | reverse complement strand
TCCATGCCGCAGCAGTTAAAACGCTCAATCTTATCGATAGACATGACATGTTCTCCTTTCTGCAGAGGAAAGCCTTGAATGCCATCTGAGCGAATCATCGTTTGATTGTCAATGATAAGTGTACAGACTTGAAAGACTGCTAGTTTGTGCTTGTAAAGACAGCGGCAACCTATAATGATGCGGGATCAAAATACCCACTTACCTCCCCGTGCTCTAAACAAAGCTATCCTCTACTTACAGAATAGCAGAAACAGCGCTGGAGACTGATTATTCATAACGTATTTGTGACGGCGCCACACGCGCCGTAATGGAGGAAATTATAATTATTTGAAAAGGGGAAAAGAAAAACAGATGAAAAGAGTAATCAGCAGAATAACTGCATTGGTGATCGTGATGTTTATGCTCACCGGCTGTTCCGCACTATCGGGTCTGAAACCGAAGTCTGCGAAGGATCGTTTGTGCGGTGAATGGTATCTGGGAAGCAGACAGGAACCTTATTTCATACTGTACGATAACGGAACGTGCATGCTTTCAGGGCAGTACGGAACCGGAACGTGGTCAGTAGTAAATGGAAATCTGTTAAATCTGACAAATTATTACGGAGAGACCCAGTCTGCAGCGATCGATTCCGTGGATGATGAAAAACTGGTTTTATCTTCCGGCGGTATGACCAACACCTTTACGAGGCAGCCGCAAAGCAAGACCGAAAACGAATCATCGTCTTCAGATTCAGCAGCCGCATCTGAACAGGTGCCGGATCCGACACCCGAACCGACTGATGATCCGGTTCCGGAATCAACGCCTGAGCCGACTCCGGAACCTGCACCTGATTCACATTCAAAGAGTCAGGCAGAGTATGTCACTGACTGGAACGATATAGCAGCAGAGTACTATCAGATATATCTGAGCTATCTTGATTTCATCAATAACGGAGGAGATACAGGCAGACTGATCAATGTCGAACCTGAACAAAAAGCCAGGTTTGAAGAAAACTATGAAAAATACAATGCAGGAGATCTGTTCTATAACAGGATTTTTGAATTTGATGTTACCGCAAGCAGTTTATCCGACAAAGGAAACGGAGTATATGAAGCAGACTGCTATGTCCACGTTGTAAACAGTGATACAGAGATCAAATCCGGCAATATATCCGAAAATGATGTGACTATTCATGCGAAACTGCGGTATGATCCTCAGATCTCTGCGTGGATACTGACAAGTCAGAAAGGTGAAAGCTATTCATATTCCGGGCATCAGATGATCCGGTATGGCGGCTGAGACTGCAGTTCTTTGTGAATGCAGATGACCGTTATCAGCTTCATGCAAAAAACAGAGATGTTAAAAATCCTGTCAGGTCAAAAAGCCCGGCAGGATTTCAGTTTAATAGTTTTCACATACAGGCGTTAACCGCTCTGAGCACATCCCGTCATTGCATAATCTTTTCGGTATATACTGATTGGTATAGTGAAGGAGTGAAAACATGATCATTAAAAACGGACTGATCCATGACATGAAGACAAGGGAACCGTACAAAGCGGATATCCTGATCAAAGACGGAAAGATCGCTGCCATCGGCACGGATCTCGGTGATGACAAAGACGTATTTGACGCACATGGGCTGGATGTCTATCCCGGCTTTATCGACGCGCATTCCCACCTTGGACTGGATGGTTACGGCATCGGCTTTGAAGGCAGGGACTATAACGAGATGAACGATATCTGCACGCCGCAGCTGCGCGCGATCGACAGCTACAACCCGATGGATCCCTCGGTAAAGATGGCTGCGAAAGGCGGTGTCACATGCGTGGCTACCGGACAGGGCAGCTCCAATGCGATCGGCGGCACATGGATCGCGGTCAAGACAAAAGGCATCTGCGCCGATGACGCCGTGATCAAAGACCCTGTTGCCATGAAATGTGCGCTCGGCGAAAACCCGAAGCGGTGCTACAAGGACAAGGGCAATTCCGCGCGTATGTCCACAGCTGCCGTCATGCGCAATATGATCTTCAAGGCAAAAGACTATCTGGCACGCAAGGAAGCTGCTGCAGGCGATCCCTCCAAGATGCCCGCATTCGATTTCAAATGCGAAGCCATGATCCCGGTACTGAATAAAGAGATCCCCCTGAAAGTGCACGCACACCAGGCAAACGATATCCTGACAGCGATCCGCATCGCCCGTGAGTTCGATCTGAAGCTGACACTTGAACATGTGACGGAAGGCCACCTGATCGCGGACAAGCTGGCTGAGACGGATTACATGATGGCAGTCGGACCGTCCCTGACGAACGCGTCAAAGGTCGAATTGCAGTACAAATCCTGGACGACGCCCGGTGTCCTCGCTTCAAAAGGCTGCCACGTGTCCATCATCACGGACGCACCTGTTATTCCCCAGCAGTATCTGCCGCTGTGCGCAGGCATGGCTGTCAAGGCCGGTATGGATGAATTCGAAGCCCTGAAGGCGATCACGATCAATCCCGCGGAGCATATCGGCATCGCGGACAGGGTCGGCACGCTCGAAGCCGGCAAGGACGCGGACATCGTCGTCTATGAAGGCAGTCCGTTTGAAAATCTCTCTGCGATCCGGCTCGTCCTGATCGACGGGGAACGCATCGACTGAAAGAATACGGCATCCGCCGTATTTTTTTGTTCATAAGTACAGGACCCGTATGTTCAGGACAAACAGAAAAGACCCTGCTGCGGGGAACAGGATCTTCAGGAAACTCAGACCGGTCAGATCTTTTTTATATGATAGGCAAGCCGGACCATGATATACGATACGATGATCAGCCCGCCAGGAAAAGGATCGCCGGTATATATGTGCCGGAGATGTCATAGGTCATGCCGATCAGTGTGGTGAAGACAGCGCTTGATAAGGTCGTCCTCAGGGTCAGTTTCGGATAAACACGGCTGTACAGCCCGGTATCGAACATTTCCCTTGTCAGCGACGCAATGCCGACGGTACCAAGCGCGTAACACAGGCCGAACATCGCCGCCCCGGCGATCAGAAGGGAAGAAGCCCTGCTTAAGGCGAGCAGTACGGCACCGGCAGCGATGACCAGGGTATAGGCTGTAACGGACAGCTTTATGCCGATCCTGTCGATCAGGGCGCCGAGTATGATCTTTCCGGCGGTATTGGATATCATGCATGCGCTGACCATGACCGCGCCGGCAGACATAAGCTGAAAGGATTCAGCGATTCCTGCGAAATGCTGGGGAAGGGCGGTACATGCGGCAGCACAGACAGTAAAGGCCAGAAGCACGGCAAACATGGCGGCCGGGATCTTCTGCTTTATTTCATCATGCGATCCCGTACCGGTATTGTTTTCCTGAGCCGTTCCGCCGTAGGGTTCCATGCCTTTCTGTGACGGCATCAGTGCGATGGGAAGGAGTATCGCCGGCAGGTTGAACAGCAGGTTCAGCCCGGCGATGACCATGTATCCCGTACGCCAGCCGTCCGATATGATCAGTTCCGAGAGAAACGGGGACAGGACTGCGCTCACGATTCCCGAGAAACCCATTGCGATACTGATCATCAGTGCGTTCTTCTGATTGAACCAGTAATTGATCATGATCGATACGGTAACGATGCCGATCAGCCCGGATGCGAGACCGCGCAGGCCGTTCAGGATCATCATCGATGTTACATTCGTACACATTGACAGCAGTGCTGTACACGTTACCTGTATGACTGTCCCAGCAAGGGCGGTTTTCCTCAGGCCGTATTTTGTCAGAAACCGCGGCGCTGTCATGCCCGCAAAAGCATGGACAAGATTGTAGACTGTCAGTGTTGACGCGACCAGTCCTCTTCCGGCACCGAACTCATCTGCGATCGGGGTGAAAAACAATCCCGCCACATTGGCTCCCAGGCCAAGGCAGGTTCCGATCAGACCGCATCCCGCAAATACGACCATCCAGTATATACTCTGTTTCTGTCTGTCCATTTTCATCACCTTATATATGCACAGCTGTTTCCCGTTTACGGAAAACACGATCATTCTGTAAAGGTACATCTTTGCAGGAAAGATGATATGGATATTCCATCTGATCAAAGCGCAGTCATGATTCATGACTGTCCGATGGTCCTCAGGCTCTTCTCTCTTCTGTCAGCGGTCCGTCCCGGAAGCTCCCTGTGTTGTGTTCTTCCCGGATCTTTCATCTCCTGCATACCGTGCGCCTTGATCGATACGGTGAAGCAGAGTTCCGGTTAAGGATATTATACAGTACTGCAAAAGAAGGGCGTGCGGTGTATGATCTGTAATGAACGGAATGCTTTTCATAGATAAGGATCTTCATAAATACTGCTTAACAGCTGAATGGCAGAAGGAAAATCATGACCGGATCCGGCTGCATTGAGTACATCTTTTTACAATTTATAATATGTAGCGTACAATCATCTCATATAAAGGCTGTTCCGGGTACAATGTCTGAATGTCTTCGTCAGGGTTCATCCGAAACAGTATCGCATTGATAAAAAGCATTACCAGGCCGGATGCGGTTGTTTTTATGCAGGAGGTTTTCTATGCGGACAGGCGCTGTGATCACAGCCGCGGGAATGTCATCAAGAATGGGTGACTTCAAACCGATGCTCAGCATCGGCGGTATTTCCATAGCGGAACGCGTTATCGCCACTCTGCAGCAGAGCGGGGCCACTGAGATCGTAATGGTCACGGGATTCAATGCCGAGGTTCTGGAACACCACCTGGCATCCCGCGGTGTTGTTTTTCTGCGCAATGAACAATATGAAAATACCACTATGTTTGATTCCGCCTGCCTCGGTCTTTCCTATATCCGGGATAAATGTGACCGGGTCCTTTTTACGCCTGTTGATATCCCCCTGTTTACATCTTCCACAGTCCGCAGGCTGATGGAGTCCGATGCAGATGTAGCGGTGCCTGTCTGTGACGGGAAGCCGGGACATCCCACCCTGATCTCATGCGCACTGATCGGCAGTATCCTTGCGGACCCCGGAAATGACGGCCTGAGGGGAGCGCTGCAGCGCTGCGGTGCAGAGACCGTACGGATCCCTGTTGAGGATAAGGGGATCCTGCATGACGCCGATACCCCGGAAGATTATGCCGATCTGCTGCGCTATCACAATATGCAGCTGGTGCGCCCGGTAGTGGATGTCTCCCTGGTAAAGGAAAAACCTTTTTTTGACAGCCGCCTGGCAATGCTGTTCAGGCAGGTCGAGGAGACCGGTTCAGTGCGCAGTGCCTGCAAAAGGGTACAGATGTCCTATTCCAGCTGCTGGAATGTGATCCGGACCCTGGAATCACAGCTGCAGCGTCCGCTGATCGAGAGGAATCAGGGCGGCGCAGGAAAAAGGCGCAGCCACCTGACTGCCGACGGAAAAAAGCTTCTTACACTGTATGAAGAGTATTCCGCCGCGCTGCGTGATGATGCCAGGCGCCTGTATGATGAATATTTCAGGGAGTTTTTCTCCTCTGCGGAGAACGAAACATGAACGGGGCACGTCAGAATGCAGCGCGGCATACGGCAATGCCGGACAGGGATAAAAGACCCCTGGGCGGCAGGGCGGTCCTGCTGATCCTCTGTGCCGTGCTTTTGCTGGCGGTGATCCTGTCCTTCACCCTTGGACGCTATCCCGTCGGGCTGAATGAACTGCAGGGGATCCTGAGGTACCGGCTGGGCCTGTACCATGGCGAGCCGTTCTGGACACAGGCACAGTCTGCCGCAGTATGGAATATACGTCTGCCAAGGGTCCTGCTGGCAGTGCTTGTCGGTGCGTCCCTGGCATCTGCAGGCGCAGCTTTCCAGGGTGCTTTCCAGAACCCGATGGCGTCGCCGGACATCCTAGGCGCTTCAGCCGGTGCATGCTTCGGCGCTGCTCTGGCGATCTTTTTCGGTTTCAAAGCAGCTGTTGTCACTGCGTCTGCTTTTTTCATGAGCATGGTCACAGTGGGCTTCGTCTTTTTTGTGAGCCGGTTCGTCAAAGGCGAAAGGGTCATCGGCCTGATCCTTTCCGGGATCATGATCAGTTCGCTTTTCCAGGCCGGGACTTCTTTCATCAAGCTGGCAGCAGATCCCGGGGACAAACTGCCTGCGATCACATACTGGCTGATGGGTTCCCTGGTAGGGGCGGCGCGCGATGAGGTCACATTTGTCTTCTGGCCGATGCTGGCCGGGTTTATCCCGCTTATCCTGCTGCGCTGGCGGCTCAATGTTGTCACGATGGGGGACGATGATGCCCGCTCCATGGGCGTGCATCCCGGCCATGTACGTCTGGCTGCGATCGCAAGCGCGACCTTGCTCACGGCAGCGTCTGTCTCCGTTTCCGGGATGATCGGCTGGGTGGGGCTGGTGATCCCGCATATGATGCGGCGCCTTACCGGTTCAGACCACCGTTTCCTGATCCCTGCTTCCGCTCTGGGCGGGGGACTGTTCCTGCTGATCGTCGATGACCTCTCACGCAGCATCTTCCCGGGTGAGATCCCGATCGGTATCCTCACAGCCTTTATCGGCGCACCATTTTTCCTGCTGCTTATCACGAGGAGGAGCCTGTCATGATCAGGGTTGAATCACTGTCCTTTTCCTATGGGGACCATCCTGTTTTAAAAGATATTTCATTCGACGCAAAGAAAGGGGAATTCCTTTCGATCCTCGGTTCCAACGGCGTTGGGAAGAGTACGCTTTTCCGCTGCATTCTCGGCCTGCTGCCGGGATACAGCGGCAGTATTTATCTTGACGGAAAGGATATCCGTTCGCTCCGGCCGCGCCAGATGGCAAAACTGGCAGCTTATATACCGCAGAACACAGCCTCTGTTTATAACTTCAGCGTCGCGGACATTGTGCTCATGGGTGCCACCGCGTGGCTTTCACCGCTTCAGTCTCCCGGCAAAAAAGAAAAGGAGCGTGCGGAATGGGCGATGGATAAGGTGGGTATCGCCCATCTGAAGGACCGCTGTTTTCACCATCTGAGCGGCGGTGAGAAGCAGCTTGCGGTCCTGGCAAGGGCCCTTGTACAGAACGCAAAGGTCCTGATGCTCGATGAACCTACCGCCAGCCTGGATTTTGCCAACCAGCTGCTGGTCCTGACGGAAGTGCGCAGGCTCTCACATGAGGGATATACGGTCATCCAGACAACGCACAATCCCGAACACGCCTATACTTTTTCCGACCGCATCCTGACGCTGAAAGACGGGGAAGTATTCTGCAGCGGCAGGCCGGATGAAGTCATCGTGCCGGAGGTCATCGGGTCGCTTTATGAGATGGATGTGGAGGTCTCTTCCCTCTATGACGACAGGGTCAGGGTATGTACACCTTCTTTTCTTACACATACGTAAAAAAGCCGGGATTCAGTTCCCGGCTTCAGCGGTTCTTATGATCAGAATGCGTTGGCGGTCAGTTCCTCATAATCGGAATCGGACAGTTCGTATCCGTAAAACAGCCTGTAGTACTCCCGGACTTCGGTCTTAAGGTCATATTCCGCATATTCCGGATAAAGCAGGGCACCCAGCCATAACATGCCGAGATAGCGCTGTACGCTCGGCGGTGAGGAAAGCCAGCCGTAGGGACCGTAAGGTACTTCATAATAGGTCCCGTTCTTCACGGCGCTCAGCTGCGTCCACGCCGGATCGCTTCCGACTGCTGAATATACACTGTTGACGTCAAACAGGATCACTTCCGGGTCCCAGAGGAGAAGCTGTTCAAAATCGATCTCGTTGCCGGCACCGCTTGAAGCAACGTCATCCAGCTTTGCGGCGTTGTCGCCCATCATGTTGACGGTCTCCGCATGATAGGAACCTTCCGCCATGCAGTTCAGGCCTTTGTCTCCCAGACAGTAGATGATCCGTTTTCTGGCACCGTCAGCGTCGGCGCGGGCCATGATACTGTTCATAGCAGCCAGGGTGCGTTCGCACCACTGCGCCAGTTCCTCCGCTTTCCCGGTCTTGCCGGTGAGCTCACCGAGTCTGCGGTACGCATCCGCGGCTGTGGTCACAGATGCGTTTATATGCACGAAAGGAATACCGGTCTGGTCACTGAGGTCATCCAGCTCTTCCGCCATGCCGTTTTTCTCATCGCCGACGTCGATCACCACATCCGGTGCCGCGGCGAGCAGGGCTTCCAGGTCCATCGTGCCTTTCCCGCCGTAGAGCTGTCCGAGTTCAGGCAGTGACAGATATTCCTCAGGGATATATTTCGTTACGTCGGAGGCGAATGCCCTGGAATAACCGGCCAGCAGTTCAGGACAGAGCGGGAAGACATACGTCTGCGTCAAAGGCCCGGATACAGCCACTTTGGTGACTGTTTCCGGCAGTGTTACAGTCCTGCCCAGGGAGTCCGTAAACGGACGCACCTGCGCTTCTGCTTCCTGTCCGGATGACTGCGGCTGACCACTTTGGCATCCGCACAGCATCAGGGAGACGGCAAACAATCCGAGTGTGATCTTTTTGATCATTGAAGGTTCTCCTTTCCAGCCAGAGGCATGCGCCTTCCCGGCTGACTGAATCGTATACATGTGAGGTATGTTGTATGAAAAGTGTTTACGGAAAAATCGTTAAGTTACTGGCAGAAGGGCAGTCAGCAGCCCTCGAGACTGAGATCACAGGCACAGAAGGGTCTCTCAGCGAAAACATGTGCCGCCGTCTCTCAAAGCCCGAACCTGTTATCGACAGTAAAGGGAGGAATGCAGCCCGTGTTGTGCTCACGATGCAGGGGAACGTCCTGAAAATTCAGGAACCGTTCCTTCCTGCCGAGCGCCTGATCGTGCTTGGGGGCGGCCATATCGCCCTGCCCGCAGCTGAGATCGGAGCCATGTGCGGCATGAAGGTCTGCGTTGTGGATGACCGGCCGGAATTCGCATCTGCCGGGCGTTTCCCCATGGCTTCGCAGGTCATATGCGCCGGCTATGAAAGCGGGATCACACAGCTTGGCATTACAGCTTCGGACTATGTTGTGATCATCACCCATGGACATAAATATGACGCGGACTGCCTGCGTACAGTCATATCCGGAACGATGCCGGCGTATCTGGGAATGATCGGCTCCCGCCGCCGTGTACAGGCCCAGATGGAGATACTCAGGGCGGAAGGGTATGATCCGAAGCGGCTGGAAAGCGTCTGTACGCCGATCGGTCTCAATATAGGGGCAGTGACGCCTGAAGAGATCGCGGTATCGATCATGGCAGAGGTGATCGCTTACCGCCGGCTGGCTGAATACGGTCCCGCAGACCGGTTCTATATCGAATCGGATGTCGAACCGGAAGTGCTGGAACATCTTGCCTGTGCCGAAGGACCGATGGCGCTGGCAACGGTGATCGAAGCGGAAGGCTCGTCCCCGCGCGGGGCCGGCGCAAAAATGATCGTTTTCCCGGACGGGACGATCGACGGCAGCGTGGGAGGCGGAATGGCTGAAGCCGCAGCGATCCGTGAAGCGCTCGCACTGATCGGTACGGGGCGCTATAAAGTGCTGTCAATGGATCTTTCCGGAGATGTTTCCGGATATGACGCCATGGCCTGCGGCGGAAAGATCCGGATCCTGGTCGAAGATCTTGTATAAACTGTGATCCTGATCGCAGCGGCTGTCAAAGGAAGTCCTCTTTCCCGGCAGCCGCGTTTTTTATCTTCTGCTCGATGAGAAGGGCTTTTTCGTGCATACGCCGGTGGTATTCCCGTGCCTCCGGCGTCCTGCATTTATAAAGGCTGCGGGCAAACCGTTCATCAACGCTGACACGGTCAGTTCCCGCTAAGCGTTTATCGGCATAAAACAGCAGCTCTGCTTCTGTCAGAAAGGGGCTTTCATCCGGTATGGGGCTGTGATGATCCCGCACCAGGGCGGCGATCGTCGTAAAGCCCGCTTTTTCCAGCGCATCGGCAGCCGCATCCGCGTGGTGTACCTGTGTGCGCGCCGCATCGTGTACAAGTGCGGCATGGATCAGCCTTGCCCTGTCATATGTGCCTGAAAGGGCAGGGAGCAGCTGTTCCACATAATCAGCCACTGCCTTCATATGTGCCTGTATATGCTCCGGGGTATTGAAGCGCCGGTACAGATCATGGATCTCATCACTGCCGAAAAACCCCTCCGGCCGGAACCCGATACTCTTTGCGTAAAGGCCCTCACCGGTACATTGCAGCAGACTGATGCCTCCGTATGGCTGCGGCAGTGAAAAAAGATCGTTCATATCCATACCTGTGACCATACAGCAGAAAGCGCGGATCACACCTGCATGGGCAATGACGGCGATATCCCCTCTGCTTTCTGACAGCAGTCTGTTCATGCAGAGAGAAAAGCGCCTGCCTGCTTCAGCGAAGGATTCCCCTCCCGGGGGAGGGACATTGGCGGGATCACGTCCGCGCCGCTCATATTCCTGCGGGTATCTCTCCCTGATCTCCCGGAATGTCAGCCCGTCCCATGCGCCGGCGTCCAGCTCCCGCAGATCTTCAAGCACAACAGGAGAAGGGAGCCCCGAAGCCTTTGAGACAGCCTTTGCGGTCACCAGGCAGCGCTGCAGCGGGCTGGTATACACTGCCGTC
>JAILQT010000051.1 GCA_024698805.1 Solobacterium sp. | reverse complement strand
TATCCCTGAACAGGAGATAGCCGTTACGGCAGTCCGTCATATGCACGGTGCAGCAATCTTTCAGCTTCTCTTCGCAGCGCTGTTTCTGTTCTTCCGATTCGAAATATACCGCATAGGTGTAATCGTCGTTGGATAAAGGTTTCCCGTTTTTCGCATACGGGATCTGTCCGCCGCAGGCATCGGGATTCTCCAGCGAGAAGGAATAGGAGATCCCTTCCTCGTTCAGGATGGCTGCAGCTTTTTCCAGATAAGCGGAGCGGACATTGCGCAGGATACTGCATCCGCCGGTGATGAATTCGCCGCCGTCCGCCATGAAATAGTTTGCCAGCAGGTAATACTTCCGCTTCAGGGCTTTGCGGTTGTGATCCGAACACAGGCATACCATATTGCCCTTCATGCGGAACTGCCGCAGTGCCTGCTCATTGGCGAGCGCTTCTTCAACGCTGACGAACATCAGTTTCATAGATCGCAGAACCGGCGGATCGCTTCCGCAACGGCCCCCTCTTCGCATGTCTTTTCCGTGATATGATCGCAGTACGGCAGGATGCCTTCGATGGAATTCGCAACGCCGACGCCGACGGCAGCCGCGCAGATCATCGGCAGGTCGTTGAAATTGTCGCCGATCGCCATTGTTTCCGACATGTCGATCCCCAGCAGTTCCGCCAGTTTGCGCATGCCTTCGCCTTTATTGATTCCCTTCGGGTTGAATTCCATATACCTGCCGCTGGAATAGCTGATATCCAGCCTGTCATGCAGGTCGCAAAGATCCGCTTCGATCTTCTTCAGATACGCAAAATCCTTATTCACATACACGATCTTGACGATCGGCTGTCCCCCCAGCAGGGCAAGGTCGTTGACATCGCATTCGATGACTTTCCCCCTGCCTGTGGCGAATGCCCTTTCCTCATCCGTGATATTGAAGACATAGACTGCCTCCTTCACATAGACACGGACTGCCACATGGTACTGCGAGATCCCCCTTTCAAAAAGGATCTGCGTCAGGTCATCGTCCATCGCATGGAAGAACAGCATCCTGTTTCCTTTGTTTTCCGTGATCGCCCCGCCGTTGTAACTCATGACGTACTGGCCTTCCTGCTCAAACAGGTCCAGTTCACGCAGTGTATCTTCGACCGTCCTGTATCCCCTGCCTGTAGCAGGTACGAACAGGATATTTTTCTCCTTCAGCTTTTTGATCGCTTCGACGCAGTCCGGATGGATCGTCCTGTCTTTGCGGATCAGCGTCTCATCCAGGTCGCTTACTATCAGTCTGATCATCGTATCACCTCGCAATCCAAGTATACTGAAAAGTCCCGGACAATTCATCCGGGACGACTGTTTTTTCCTCAGTCGGAAAGGTCTTTTCCGTTGGAAGCGATGACTTTCTTATACCAGAAGAAGCTGTCTTTCCTGCTTCTGGAGAAGTCGCCTGTATCATCGTCATGCCTGTCGACATAGATGAAGCCGTAACGCTTCCGCATCTCGCCTGTACCGGCGGAGACGACGTCGATGCAGCCCCACGGCGTATAGCCGATCAGGTCGACGTCATCGATCTCGACTGCCTTGATCATCTCTTCGATATGCTGGCGGAGATAGTCGATCCTGTACGGGTCATGGATGGATCCGTCCGCTTCGACCGTATCCCTTGCGCCCATGCCGTTCTCAACGATGAACAGGGGCACCTGGTAGCGGTCATACAGCATGTTCAGCGTGACGCGCAGGCCGACAGGGTCGATCTGCCAGCCCCAGTCCGTCATCTTCAGGTACGGGTTCTTTCCGCCCATGATGACGTTGCCTTCGACCTGTTCCAGCGGTTTTGCGCTCTCGATGCTCGAGAAGTAATAGCTGAAGCCGATGTAGTCGACTTTGCCTGCCTTCATGATCTCAAGGTCGCCGTCTTCGATGACAGGTTCAGCACCGAGTTTCTTCCACTGTGCCGTGCATGTGTTGGAATAGTATCCCCTGACATGCGCATCACCATAATAGAACAGTGCCAGCAGTTTGTCCCTTGCGGCTACCTGGTCTTCCGGCGCGCATGTCGCAGCGTATGCCTGCGGCACCAGCAACATACAGCCGATCCGGTTCTCGGGATCGATGCGGTGTCCGGCGATGACAGCCTTTGCGCTTGCGACGAACATATGGTGGCTTGCCTGGACGATCGTCTTTCCCTGGTCTTCGCCTTCTTCAAAGACGATGCCCGCCTGGTGATACGGGTTCCTGCCCAGGATCATCGTCGCGTTGATCTCGTTGAAGGTCATCCAGTATCTGACTTTGCCCTTATACCTTTCGAAACATGTGAGGGCATATCTCTCAAAGAAGTCGACGAGCTTCCGGTTCCTCCAGGAACCGTATTCCCGTACAAGCGTCAGCGGCGTCTCATAATGCGAGAGCGTGACGACAGGCTGGATATTGTTCTTCAGCAGTTCGTCGAACACGTCGTCGTAGAATTTCAGGCCTTCCTCATTCGGCGTCTCTTCATCGCCGCGCGGGAAGATCCTCGTCCAGCCGATGGACATGCGGAAGCACTTGAAGCCCATCTCCGCAAACAGCGCGATGTCTTCTTTATAGCGGTGGTAGAAGTCTGTCGCCTCGTGGCTCGGATAGAATACGCCCGGCAGGATATCCGGGTCGATCTGCCGTTTCATGCCGTGTCTTGCGCCGCGCTCGATATCCGCGATGCTCAGGCCTTTGCCGCCTTCAAGGTAACCGCCTTCGTACTGGTTGGCAGCGGTCGCGCCGCCCCATAAAAAGTCTTTTCTGAGTTCCATTATCCTCTCCTTGGTTCTTTCTGCTTCAATTATAACAGCAGGACATGCATGCATTACAAAAAACATTTGATGAAATAAAAATGCCGTTTCGGGGTATACTTGAAACAAGGTGAATCATTATGAAGATCAAAAAAATACTTGAACAGGACAAAGTCACACTATCCTTCGAGGTATTCCCCCCGAAGAAGAAAGACAGCATCGAGACCGTCACGGCGGCAGCGGAGAAGATCGCCGCGCTGAAGCCGGATTTCATGAGCATTACCTACGGCGCAGCCGGTACGACTGCCGGTTTTACCGCGGAGATCGCGGAAAGTCTTAAGAACGATACCGGTACGATCGTGCTGCCGCACCTGACATGCATCGCCTCGACCCGCGAACATGTCGACAACATGCTGAAGCTGTACCAGGAAAAGAATATCGAGAATATCATGGTGCTCCGCGGCGACATGCCGAAAGACGGCGTCATCTGCCGTGATTTCCCCCATGCCAGCGACCTGATCGGCTATATCAAGCAGAAGACGGAT
>JAILQT010000023.1 GCA_024698805.1 Solobacterium sp. | reverse complement strand
TGCAGCGCAAGCACATTATCCTCTTCCGTGCCGATCCCATACCAGTACGCCATCCACAGGAAATAACTGTGCTGCGGGCTTCTTTGCGACGCTGCCCATACAGTTTTTTCCATATCCTCCTCTGTCAGGTCGGACGTCATCCGGTCCCCGGCGGCGAGTGCTTTCATGATCATACTGCTGTATTCCTCATTCTTCGTATGCTTTCTGACCCACCTCATAAGATTGTCGGAGAACAGATGCGGTGCTTCCCTGAATACCGCACCGTGATATTTGCCGTAAGCGGTATCGCATACCTCATAGATATATGCGTCGAACAGCAGACGTACCTTATCCTCCAGGTCTTCCTGCAGATCAGTGCCTTTTGCCGGACGAAGCGCTTTTTTCAGCCTCTCTTCACCGGTACCGTCCCAGCCGCGTTCCGTATGCAGGGAAGACAGTACCGCAAGTGTCTCATCGCTGACATGCTTCAGTTCTTCCAGGCGCTCTTCTGCCTCCAGTTTCAAAGGCCCGTCACGGCTGATCATATCACGGCAGAATTCTTCGATCTTCTCCCTGCTCATCCCCTCTTTCAGGCCGCAGCTGAATGTCCATCCGGAAGGATATGCATATCCCGTGAGACGGCAGAACGCAAAACGGCGCATATCCTCATACGGCGCGTTAAACGCAGCTTCCTTCAGCACATGGATGCTGTCCTCCCTTCGCACCTGTTCCTGCAGCAGCAGGTACAGCAGATACAGTTCATCATATGGTGTCCTGATCTTTACAGGCAGTTCCGGTATCTGTTCTAATCCATGCTGCTGCATCACAGAGCTGCTGATCTTTTCCTTCGCATGCACAAGCATATAGGAAAACAGGATACTGTCCTTTACCATATCCAGATTCCTGAAATCGACACGGCTGAAATAATTGTCTTCCAGCCTGTCCCAGTTCTCTTCATTGAATAATCCGATCGCCATAAAAACACCCTGTTCTTTGTATTTAATAATATCATGCATGCTTGTTTCTTCCCGTATCTTTACGCACTGTTTTGCCGGATGCTATGATATTTTCAGACAACAAGGCAGGGAGTATATCATGAAATTATTTGAAAGGATCAATATCGGCACGATGCAGCTGAAAAACCGCATCGTACTTGCACCGATGGGAACGACCACAGACCATACATATGGTTTTAATATGCGCGATGTCGAATACTACGGCGAGAGGGCGAAAGGCGGCTGCGGTCTCGTACTGACAGGCGCTGTCGTCTGTTCGGAGGAATTCGAACCTGCACCGTGTCAGAAGCTGACAAGCATCAAGGATGTATACATGCTGCACATGGTAGCGGAACGCGTACACTGCTACGGTGCGAAATTCGGCATCCAGCTCTCACCCGGCATCGGCCGCATGAACTGGATCGACCCGCATACACCCCCGTATTCTTCAAGTCCGTGTCCGAATTACTACAATCCGGAACTGATCTGCAGGGAACTGCCGACAGACGGCGTCAAGCGCCTTGTCAAAGCCATGGGACAGTCCGCAAAAATGGCGAAGGATGCCGGCGTGGATATCATTGAGATCCATGCCTACGGCGGCTATCTGATCGACCAGTTCAATTCATCCAGATGGAACCACCGTACGGATGAATACGGCGGCAGCCTGGAGAACAGGATGCGCTTCATGATGGAGATCATCCGTGAAGTACGCAGCTCCTGCGGAAGGGACTACCCCATCGCGGTCAAGATGACGCTGGACAGCGTGGATGATCCGGAAAGACCGCTTGAAGAAGGTCTTGAGATCGCAAAGACACTGGCAGACAGCGGACTGGTCGACCTGATCCATTTCGGCAGGGGCGCATATTCCTGCCGCTGGCGCATGGTCTCCAGCGTTTACCAGCCGAAAGGCTTTGACCTTGAAGCAGCCGACCTGATCCGCAGCGTGACAGGCAATATCCCGCTGATGGCGCACGGCAAGCTCAACCATCCGGATGTGGCGGAAAAAGCGCTGCAGGACGGCAAGCTGGACCTCATTGCGATCGGACACGGCCTCATCGCGGATCCCCACTGGGCAAACAAAGTCAAAAAAGGACAGCCGGACGAGATCAACCCGTGCATTGGCTGCGGCGAATGCCATTTCAATTCCATGAAGGGATGGGCAAGGCCATGTGCGGTCAACCCTGTCTCCATGCATGAGAACGAATATGTGCTGACGCCAGCAGTCGAAGATAAGAGGATCCTTGTGATCGGTGCAGGTCCCGGCGGTATGAAGGCGGCAGTCACAGCAGCGCAGAGGGGCTTTGACGTAACCCTGTGGGAAAAGACACAGCGTCTCGGCGGGGCGATGGCAGCTGCCGGCGCACCGGATTTCAAGGAAGACGTGCGTGCCCAGGTCGAATACCTGAAACGCCAGCTGAAGAAGTACAACGTAACTGTCGTACTTGGCAAGGACGCTTCTGTTGAAGACGTAAAAGCGTTCGACCCGGATTTCACGGTCGTAGCGACCGGCGCCGATCCGATCGTGATCCCCGTCCCGGGCAAAGACAAGCCGATCGTCTCCCTGGCGATCCCTGTACTGCTGAAAGAAAAAGAAGTCGGTGACCGTGTCGTCGTCGTAGGCGGCGGCGATGTCGGCTGCGAACTGGCATGCGACCTCAGCAGCAAAGGAAAGAAAGTCACGATCGTGGAGATGCTCGATAAGATCATGGCAAGGGGCGGGTCCTTCGTCGCCAACGAGCAGAACCTGCGCTGCCTTGTCAGTCAATCCGGCATCGATATCAAATGCAGTGCCCGTCTGACAGAGATCCTGGATGACGGCATCACGGCTGTCATTGACGGCGAGACTGTGAAGATCGAATGCGATTCCGTCGTATTCGCTGCCGGGTACAGGGCAAACCACAAACTCTACGAAGATATCCTTGACGCCGGCTATGAATGCGTGCAGGTCGGCGACAATGTAAGACCCGGAAAGATCATCGACGCGATCTCCCAGGGCTACAACTACATCAGGGTACTGGAATAAGCAGAAAAATGCGGCTGAGAAGGATATGCCTTCCCGGCCGCTTTTTTATCTGTATTCTTCAAACTGCATGTTGTTTTCAGCGGCGTAGCGCTCTGCAGCTCCGCCTTTTCTGCCGCGGATCACAAATCCAGGCACCGGTTTCCCGTCTGCATCATAGCCGACTGCCTTCCTGCCGATCAGGTTTACGATCTTCGGGATCGTGATCCCCGTAAGACCGGTGCCGAGGAATGCTTCATCACCGATACAGGAGAGCCTGTTCGGAAGTGTGATCTCCGTAAGGCTTTCACATCCCGCGAAGGCCTGGTCCATGATCGAGTATGCCCTGTCCGGGAGCGTAACGGATACAAGGTTCGTACATCCGGCAAACAGTCTTTTCTGAATGCGTTTTACACCTGCAGGAAGCGTGATTGAAGTCAGGCCTGTACAGTCTTCAAACGCCCGTTTTGCGATCCTGTCAGTTTTCTCCGGGATATCGATCCCCGTCAGGCCTGCACAGTCTTTGAACATCTCAAACGGGATGGCCTTCAGTCCGGCCGGAAGCTTAATGTTTTCCAGTGCCGTGCACCCGCTGAAAGCACCGTCGCCAAAACAGGGAACACTGTCCGGGACCGTGATCCTGCGAAGGCTGCTGCATTGTGCGAATGCGCCCGGCTGTATGCCCTCCAGGTTTTCCGGCAGTGTGACCTCCTGCAGCCTGCTGCATCCGGAGAAAGCGAACGCAAGAATGTCTGTGATCCCTCGCGGAAGCTCGATGTGCATAAGGCCGGTGCAGTCTGTGAACATACCGTGCCGTATTTCCTTCAGTGACCGCGGCAGCCGGATTTCCTGCAGTTTCGAACAGCCGGCGAATGCCGTATAGCCAAGTATGTATACACTGTCCGGGATATACGCACTGACCAGTCCGGTGCATCCCGCGAATGCGCCCTGGCCGACGACTTCCGTCCCGTCCGGGATACGGATCCTTTCCAGTGATGTGCATCTGCTGAAAACATAGCCGTCGATCTGCCGGAGACCCTGCGGGAATTCTATCTGTTTAAGGGAACGGCATTGCGCAAACGCATTCATACCGATATGCCGGACACCGTCCGGCAGATGGATATCCGCCAGGCTCCCGCATCCTAAAAACGCTTCCGAGCCGATCTCTTTCACGCTGTCGGGGATACGGATCCCCGCCAGGCTGCTGCAGTACTGGAATACGGAGCAATCGATCTTATCCAGGCTTTCGGACAGCCTTATGCGCTTCAGGCCTTCACATTCGCTGAATGCGTCATAATCGATCTGTATCACGCTGTCGGGAATGATCACTTCCTCCAGTTCTTTGCGGTAAGCGAATGCGAACTGGCAGATCCGCTTCACACAGCGGGGTACGGTAAACACAGGGGTCTCTTTTACCGGTGCATACCGGATCAGTTCCGATCCATCCCGGCTGTAAAGGCTGCCTTTGATCGTACGGAAATGCATGTTCCTGTGCCCGACAGTGATCTCCCTCAGGCTCTCGCATCCCCAGAAAGCTTCCTGTGCGATCCACTTGAGACTGTCCGGCAGACTGAGACGGACAAGCTTCCTGCAGTCGATAAACTCCCTGTTACGGATATAATCCACGCCGTCGGGGACTGTGAACTCAACCAGTCTGTCCGCGTGCTCCAGCATCTCCCGGGGGATCTTTTTGATGTCTTTGTTCAGGGCCAGTTCCAAATAATGAGGATTATCGTTCATGTGCTGCCTCCGTATGATCATTTATGCCGTGTGAAATAAGATAAGTATGTTTACGCTACCATTATACGTGATTTGCGGGAGGCTGCCTGATGAGGATCGCCCAGGCCGGGTCATGCCGGGCAGCTGCATCAAGCACTGTCTGAAAAAGCCCCTGCCGGATGTACAGGAAAACGGTGTTTCCGTACGCATGGCCGGGACTGTTTCATTTCCGATAATCTTTATCCGGTCTTACTGTATTCCCGTGATTTCCCGGGAAAGTATCTTCCTGTTTACTTTCCGACTTTCTGTCCGTTAACGATGACTGCATTGAACGGTTCGGCAGTGACCGTTTCCCAGACATGTTCAATGATATACGGCTCGCTGTCCAGATATTCGTCGAGTTCTTCGCGGCCTGCGAGATCCAGGACCAGGACAGAACCTTTCATTTTCCCTTCCTCATCCAGAATGCCTCCGGCACAGACGACCTTGTCCATGATCCTGGCCATGTTCTCCAGATGACGAGGCCTGACGGCAAGCCTCTTTTCCAGCATGTTTTCCCCGTCACAGGCTTTGATGATATATTGCATATTCTATTCCTCCAATGCTATCTACATTTTAGCACTGCCCGGCTGATATGCCCTCATCTGTGCCTTCTTCCTGCATATCGCAAAGAAAAATGCGGATCTGTCGTTTCCGGCAGTATCCGCATCATCTGTTTCAGCTTTCCTTCTGTTTTGCGTTCCAGTTGTTCCTGCAGTACAGCAGCATCTTCTCTTTCACCTTTTTCGCAAGCTTCGGATCGAACGCTTCTTTTGTGCATCTCCATGTCCAGGGAGGGATTGATCCGTGCGGATCGTTCATCCTTGCCTCGGTGCCGAGACCGAGCAGGTCCTGCATGGGGATGATCGCCAGTTCACTGACGCTGCCGTACGCAGCCCTTAACATGCCCCAGGTGAAGCCTTCGGTATTGTTCAGGCCGAGATACTGCTTTGCACGCTGCACCCTGTCCTTGTTGTCCGGGTCGTTCTTCCATCCGACCAGCGTATCGTTGTCATGTGTACCGGTATAGACGACACTGTTCTTTTCATACTGGAAAGGCATATAGACAGAACCCGGGTCATTCGGATCAAATGCGTATTCCAGGATCTTCATGCCGGGATACCCGCTCTCTTTGACCATTCTCTTGAAATCATCTGTGAGGATGCCGAGGTCCTCAACGATGATATCGCGCTTTCCGATGCGCTCTTCGCATCTGCGGAACAGGTCAAGTCCCGGGCCTTTGCGGAAGTGGCCGTTGGATGCGTCCGGATCCTTTGCAGGTACGGCAAAATAAGAATCATAACCCTGGAAATGGTCGATCCGCATCGCGTCGCAGAACCTGCACTGGAATTCCATACGGCTGATCCACCAGTCGTAGCCGGTATTGCGCATATGGTCCCAGTTGAACAGGGGGTTGCCCCATTTCTGGCCTTTGGGGTGTCCGCCGTCCGGCGCCATGCCGGATACGAACGTCATCTCGCTCTTATCATTCATCTCGAACTGCTCGGGATGTGCCCAGACATCGATGGAATCCGCTGCGACATAGAACGGGAGGTCACCCATGATCTGTACGCCCCTTTCGTTCGCGTACTTCTTCAGGGTCATCATCTGTTTATAGAAAAGATACTGTATCCTTTCATAGAAACATACTTCGTTATGCAGTTTTTCCGCTGCCTGGCGGACTGCGTCGCTGCTGTGGATGCGCAGTTCTGCCGGCCACTGGAGCCAGGACTTGCCTTCCTGGTCATCCTTGATCGCCATAAAGACGGCGTAGTCCCTGAGCCAGCCCTTCTCTTTTTCAAGGAACTGCAGGTATTCCTGCGGATGCTTGGCAGGAAGCTTGTCCGCTGCTTTGCGGAGGATCTTGTATCTGTATTTATACTGGATGCCGTAATCAACAGCAGTTTCTTTTTTGAACCATTTGATCTTTGCGGTGTCATCTTTTGTAAGCAGTCCTTCTTCGACCAGGTCATCCAGATCGATCAGATACGGGTTGCCCGCAAAGGACGACAGCGCCTGATAAGGTGAATTGCCGAAACCGGTGGGACCCAGGGGAAGGATCTGCCAGTATGTCTGGCCTGCTTCAGCCAGGAAATCCACAAAATCTCTTGCACTTTTGCCTAAAGTTCCGATACCGTACGGTGACGGCAGTGATGTCACAGACATCAGTACTCCTGCACTTCTTATCATAAATACCCTCTACTGTTCATTTTCCGTTTGCATACATGAAAACACTTAATTATTATACCAAAATTCATATTGAGTATATATACTCTGAATCTGCATTGCGTTCCCGGTGCTGATATATGCATAAATATGATCCGGATCAAACTGATAGCAAGCAAAATCAGACTAATTATGTTATATTGAAAGATAGAAATAAAGGAGATGTAAATAATATGGGAAAACCGGTAGTTCTGGTTGTAATGGACGGTGTAGGCTGGACTGAAAAAGACATGGGCAACGCCGTACTTCATGCGTACAAACCTCAGATCGAAGAATTAATGACAAAATGGCCGCATACAACGATCAAGGCACACGGCACAGCCGTAGGTCTGCCTGATGATACAGATATGGGCAACTCCGAAGTCGGACATAACGCCCTCGGCTGCGGACAGGTCTATTCACAGGGTGCGAAGCTCGTCAATGAGTCTATTGACAGCGGCGCGATCTTTGATTCCAAGACATGGAAGGAAGCTGCTGCTTTCGCCAAGGAGCACAACGGGAAGATGCATTTCCTCGGCCTGCTCTCCGACGGAAACGTTCATTCCAACATTTCACACCTGATCGCCCTGGTAAAACAGTGCAAGAAGGAAGGACTGAATGAAGTCAGAGTACACATCCTCCTCGACGGACGTGATGTTCCGGAAACATCCGCACTGCAGTATGTCGACCAGCTCGAAGACGTTCTGAAAGAACTCAACGACGGCACATTCAACGGCAGGATCGCATCCGGCGGCGGCCGTATGGTCATCACGATGGACCGTTATGAAGCTGACTGGTCCATGGTCGAAAAAGGCTGGCACATCCATGTCATGGGCGACGGCAGAAAGTTCGCTACAGCGACAGAAGCGATCGAGACACTGCGTGCAGAAGGCGGCTATACAGACCAGTTCCTGCCCGGCTTCGTGATCGCAGACGGTGATACACCTGTCGGAACGATCGACGACGGCGATACAGTGATCCTCTACAACTTCAGAGGCGACCGCGCTGTTGAGATCTCCAAGGCGTTCGACTACATGAACAGGGGCTTCGATGCATTCGAAATGCCCAAGAAACCGGATGTCTACTATGCAGGCATGCTGCAGTATGACGGCGACCTCAAGCTGCCGGATCACTTCCTGGTAGAACCGCCGCATATCGAGCACACACTGAGCGAATTCCTCCTGAACAAGGGAATTAACTGCTATGCTTGCTCCGAAACACAGAAGTTCGGACACGTAACATATTTCTGGAACGGCAACAGATCCGAGAAGTTCGCCAACGAGACATGGGAAGAGATCCCTTCCGATATCATCCCGTTCGAGCTCAAGCCCTGGATGAAGGCTACTGAGATCACAGACCGCATGGTCGAAGCGATCGAGTCCGGCAAATACCAGTTCCTGCGCTGCAACTATCCGAACGGCGACATGGTCGGTCATACAGGCAACTATGAAGCTACCCTGATCGGCGTCGAGTCCGTAGACCTGATGCTGAAGAGGATCATGGATGCGTGCAGGAAGATGGACTACGCACTGATCGTAACAGCTGACCACGGCAACTCCGACGAGATGTATGACAAGGGCTTCAACGCTGACGGCACACCGAAGGCAAAGACAAGCCATACACTGGCAGTTGTCCCGTTCGCGATCTACAACGGTCCGGAAGGAACAGAAGTCAAGGAAGGCAGCGACTTCGGTCTGGCAAACGTAGCTGCTACAGTTGCCAAGCTGCTCGGCTATGAACCGGATCCGAACTGGCTCGAATCCATCAACAAGTAATTCTGCATTGTCAAAAAAGTCCGTATGCCTTAAGCGTACGGGCTTTTTCTATGCTGCATTGATTGTTTATTTCCACTGTCTGCCTGACAGGCGTCAGGTCACATGCAATCCCTTTTTTTGTAGAATTCTACAGTTTTTCATATCAATTACAACATGTGCGCCGGGATTCTTATGCTGATTTATAAAAAGCGTAGAATTCTGCAGTTTTATTGATTATGTTTGGGAATTCTGTTTCATATCAGAAGTAAAAACCATGTATGGTTTTACGTGCATGCCCGATTCTGAAACCATGGAAACTATCGATGTAAAAAACTATGCAAATGCAATTTAAAGGATTATCAATATTTCTGAATGGGATAATTCATCAATGCAGTTTTGTAATAATCTTACGTGCTTAAGTAAGATTATCCAGAAACCGGTCAGAAAAAGTTTTTACAGCCTGTCTCTGGCGGAATTGATAATACGTCAGCGCTGCTGCAGCAAAAACCAAAATGATCATAGCATATTTCATGGCAGCACCTCTCTGTATGCATTTCGTCCATACGCCATTGCAAGATGTCCTTTCGCAGCTTTCAGTCCGCCATTGCCATATAATACGATACCGTCTTCTTCTGCTGTGTATTCCTGCAGAATACTGCCAAAATAATCTTCTGTATGTCCAAGGATCTGTCCTTTGACGATCTCTTCTCCGGGTTTGATTTTACTGTACCACAGTCCGTCTTCTTCAAACGGAAGATACCGGACACTGCGGATCACTTCCTTCGCACATGTCCCGCGATTTCCGCAGGAAAGAATTCCCAGGGCATCCATGGCCAGCCGGATGTCTTTTTCATATGCATGGATCCACTCTTCTTCGCAAAGACTTCCAAAGCCTCTTTCCAGCAGCAGGCCCGGTATATTCATAACGTGAGCAGCATAGGAGAAATGCCCCTTTTTGTTTTCAGAAGCCACAAGCCAGGGTATATCCAGTTTCTTTCCCACAGCCAGACTTTCTTCTGTTACGGAAAGAGCAGGATAAAACAGACATGGTGTC
>JAILQT010000102.1 GCA_024698805.1 Solobacterium sp. | reverse complement strand
CGGTGTTGAAGTCGGCAAGGACATTACAATCGAAGAACTGAGGAACCAGGGCTACAAGGCATTCTATATCGCGATCGGCGCACAGGGCGGCAGGCTTGCCGGCATTCCCGGAGAGGATGCGGAAGGCGTGATGACCGGTGTCGATTTCCTCAGGGAAGTCAATCTGGAAAAGCTCACGAAGCTGGACGGTGATGTCGTTGTCGTAGGCGGCGGAAACGTCGCGGTCGACGTCGCCAGGGCAGCGCTCCGTCTGACGGATCAGAAGGTCTCGATGTTCTCGCTTGAGCAGAGGGACGAGATGCCTGCGGCGAAGGACGAAGTGCTTGATGCGGAAGAAGAAGGCATCCTTGTAAACAACGGGTGGGGACCGAAGGAAGTCCTCACGGAAAACGGAAAAGTCACAGGTGTAGTATTCAAAAGATGCACATCCGTATTTGATGCGGAAGGCAGGTTCGCACCTGTGTATGACGAAGACGATACGATGACGGTCAAATGTTCGCATGTACTCATGAGCATCGGCCAGTCCATCATCTGGAACGACCTGCTCAAGGGCACTGCTGTGAAGCTCAACCGCAACGGCACGGCTGTCGCGGATAAGGTCACGTTCCAGACCGATGAGAAAGATATCTTTGTCGGCGGTGATGTCTTTACCGGTCCGAAATTCGCGATCGATGCGATCGCACAGGGCAAACTGGCAGTCGATTCGCTGAACCGCTTCGTCCATCCGGGCCAGGATATGATGATCGCCAGAGACCTCAGACAGTTCATCGAACTGGATAAGGACAATGTCCTGTTTGACAGATATGACACCAGCGACAGGCAGGTGCCCGGCTCAAGGGATATCTCGCCGCGCAGCACATTCCGCGACCTGAGGCTCACGCTGACGGAAGAACAGGTCAAAACGGAAGCGAACCGGTGTCTCAAATGCGGCGCTACGGTCGTCGATGTGAACCGCTGCATCGGCTGCGGTCTGTGCACGACGAGATGCGAATTCGATGCGATCCACCTGAGCAGGGATATCCCCGAAGCCAGCCGTATGATCCGCTGCGAGGATAAGCTCCCCGTAGTCGGTGCGTATGCCGCGAAGAGGGAGATGAAGATCCTCCTGAAGAAAAGGGACAAGAACTGATCATGCATGAGCTCGGTATCGTCATGCATGTCGCAAAAACACTGGATGAGACAGCAGAGGAATACCATATCACGAAGATCGGCTCCGTTACGCTGGAAGTCGGGGAAGTATCCGGCATCATCACGGATTACTTCTGCGACTGCTGGGATTATTTCAAGAAAAGACATCCGGTCCTGGCTGAATCACAGCTGAAGATCGAGATCATGCCGGCAGTCACATACTGCGAAGACTGCAGGCAGACTTACGAAACGGTAAAATACGGCAAGATATGCCCGTACTGCGGTTCGGAACATACATACCTGCTGGAAGGGAACCAGTGTACGATCAAAGAGATCGAAGCAGAAACAGAGGAATGATCCCCTGTTTCTTTTTCGTCCCGGCATGCATGTCCCGTCATTCATGTTAGAATGATTGCAGGAGTGCAGGATGGACAGACCGCAGCTTGTCTGCTTCGGCAGTACATGTATCGATTATTATACGGATCAGGACGGCGGCACGCCTTTTGTCGGAGGCGGCCCTTTGAACATGGCTGTGCACGCTGCAGGACTCGGTATCCGCAGCGCATTGGTCTCTGCCGCAGGTACAGACCGGTACGGCCAGATGTTCCGGGATGCGCTGAACGATCATCATGTGGATGATTCCCATTTCTATATCCGCGATGGAAGATCCCCGCTCTGTGAGGTCCGGATGCAGGACAGCGAGAGGATCCTCGGTGACTATGAAGAAGGCGTGCTCCGGGACTTCCGTCTCAGTGAAGAGGATATACGCTTTATCTGCGGGGCGGAGATCTGCGTGACAGATCTCTGGGGCAACCAGGGTGCAGCTTTCAGAAAGATAAAGAGATCGGCTGCTTCACTGGCGTTCGACTGTGCCGACAGGCCGGATGACCCGCTTGCGCAGGAAGCGTTACGGTATGCGGATATCCTGTTCTTTTCCGCAGAAGGGGATTCGCATGACCTGCGTGCGAAGATGTGTTCCATGATGAAACGGGGCAGGATCGTCACCGCAACACTTTCGGAAAATGGGAGCGTCGCACTGGATGATGATGGTTTCCATCTGTGTGGCATCGTGCCGTGTGAGAAGATCGTCGATACGATGGGCGCAGGTGACAGCTATATTGCCGGTTTCCTCAGCGGGCTGATCAAAGGGGAACCAATACAGAACTGCATGGAAGCAGGTGCCCGGGAAGCTTCCCGGACACTCGCGCATTACGGCGCATTCAGACAGGAGGGAAGGATATGACCTACGTAAACAGCTGGCAGGAAAAAGACCCTGTATTACGGAATTACAGCAGGGAAGAGACTGTGAAAAGCGTCCGGGACGCACTGGAACTGAGGCCGCGCATCGAAATGATCGTCGATGATATCTGGAACGGTGATTTTGACGGCATCTTCTTCATCGGCATCGGCGGCACATACGCCTCCTGCATGCAGGCGGAGGTCTACATGCGGGGCAGGTCGCTCCTGCCTGTCTATGTGGAGAATGCGGCAGAGTTTCTGACAACGGGGAACAGGCGCTTTACAGAGAACTCCGTCGCGGTCATCTCATCCGTTTCGGGCAATACGAGGGAGATGGTGGACCTTGTCAGCCGCATCCACAGGATCGGCGGCAAGGTGTTCAGCTTCATCGATACCCCGGGATCGACGCTGACCGGCATGAGTGATTACCTCATCGTCGCGCCGAAGAACGAACAGCTGAAATTCTTCATGGTATGCAATTACCTGATGTACAAGAACGGTGAGTTCGAAGACTATGATGAATACAACAGGCAGATGGAGACATATCTGCCTGAGGCGCTCGCGCAGGCGGAAGAAGACAGTGACGCGTGGGCGAAGGAATATGCCCGCAGGCAGGCTGAATTCGTCAGCAGCCATCCGGATATGCCGCATTACTTTATCGCAAGCGGCAGCCAGTACGGCGCAGCCTATTCCTGCGGCATGTGCTACTGGGAAGAGCAGCTGTGGATACGGACCCGGACGGTATCCTGCCAGGAGTTCTTCCACGGCATGCAGGAGGTCATCGATAAAGATACGCCGGTCACCCTGTTTATGGGTGAGGATGAACAGCGTCCCCTTGCGGAAAGGGTCGCAGCGTTCCTGCCGAAAGTATGCGCCAACTATGTCATCATCGATACGGCAGACTTCTCGCTGGAAGGCATCAGCGATGCCTACAGGGGGACCGTATCGCACCTTGTGATGCGGGCGGTGAACAACAGGGTGGATGCCTATATGGAATATTATCTGCGGCATCCGCTGTCGATCCGCAGATACTACCGGCAGATGGAATACTGAGAAAAAAGGGATTATAAATAATCCTGCGGACAACCTTTAAACACCGTGTGGACAGACCTGTACACAAAATGTTGATAGCTCTAAACAGTTATGTTGATGAGCTTTAAAAGATGTGTGTATGGGCTTTAAACAGAGTGTTGATCTGAATTAAAAACACAGTGGCTTTCAACAGAAAAAGCGCCTTGCGCTTTCTCTGTCTCAGCCACTGTGTTTTGTCTCAGAATTTGTAGGAATCCTTCTTGTTCAAGCAATAAAGGATCCTGTTGCGTGTTCGTTTGAAGTTTGTAAACCCATTAGCGTTCAGGAATAATTTTTCGATCTGCCTGTTCCTGGATTCGATATAACTGTTATTGATCCTGCGCAGGTCTACGATCGAAAAAGAGTTTATGATCTCCGTATTCCAGTTGATCAGCAGATTATAGAACTCAATGTATTCCGGTATTCCCGAATCGGCGAAGGCTGCAATCTGTTCAGCAAGTTTTTCCGGCGCATCCTTTTTGGAACATGTTGCATTAAAGGTAATATAGGATTCTTTCAGATCATATGCTTTCTTCAAATCCGGAAAGCGTTCAAACAGAATTTCGGTCATGTCACGGTAATTCATGTATCTTCTAAAACGCTTGTTGTATTGAGCCGTGTTATCCAGCTCATGTCCATGATCAAAAATAAATTTGAATTTGGTCAGAAGATACTGGATGTTTTCATCCTGCGTGTTCCTGCGACAACGCAGACGAACGTCCCGGAAAGCCTTTACCAGATGTTCAAGAACGTGGAAACTGTCTGCACAGATGACGGCGCGCCTGAAGTAGGTTCTGGCGATATCCCTGTAGGGTTCATACAGGTCAATGGACACATATCTGACATTACTGAGCTCGCTCCTTCCGGATTTCTCATCCAGGGTGTCATTGCGGATGTTTCCGAAATATGAGATCAGATAGTCTTTCTTCCTGTCAGGAAGAACATCGATGATCGTACCGTCCTTGAAGTTCATGAGAATACATATATACAGGGAATCAAAGTCGGAAGCAGGAAAGTAGTGTTCATCGATAGACAGCACTTCCGGAAGCTGCTTTCTCGGGATGGAAACATGTTTGTCAAACAGCTGGATCACTTTGGTTACAGAGATATTGTTCTTTTTAGCGGCTAAAGAATATGTGAAAGATGATTCCTTCAGATCCTTCAGGACATTGATCTTGGTTTCATGGGTGATTGTCTCTCCTTTTGAGGCGAAGGGATCCGGTTCAGAGAAGGTGCATTCACAGTTTCTGCAGATATATCTTCTTCTGTGGAAAATAATCATGCAGGATCTGTTAACAAGTGTTGAATGTGTCAGTTTCTTTTTATAGAAGCCGTTACTGACCAGGGTGTTACCGCAATAGGGACACCGCATATTACCGGTCTGCTTAAGCTTGATATGAATGGAAACTGATTCATCCGAAGATTCGACAGAATTAATGGACTCAACAGTACTGGGATCAATGTTAAGCATATCTGTGATAAACTTTTCTATAGACATAAGTCTCTCCTTTCTTCAGTGGCTGTGGTAAATCCATTGTAAGACAGGAGTTTTCATTTCTAATGGATCCACACAGTGCTGAAAGGTCATCAACACGTTGGTTACAGCAAATCCACACAATATTTAAAGGCT
>JAILQT010000089.1 GCA_024698805.1 Solobacterium sp. | reverse complement strand
GGGCCACTTCTCCAGCGCTTCCGCCAGGATCGTATGGTTCGTATAGGCGCAGACGTTCGTGACGATCTCTGCCGCCCTGCGGAAGACGATGCCTTCACTGACCAGCAGGCGTATAAGTTCCGGGATGATCAGCGAGGGATGTGTGTCGTTGATCTGGATCGCGACATGCCTGTCAAGCTGGTCCAGGTCATGGCCTTTTTCCTTTTCTTCTTTGAGGATCAGCTGCGCGGCGCTGGATACCATGAAGTACTGCTGGTAGATGCGCAGGAGTTTTCCTTCGTGATCGCTGTCGTCCGGATACAGGAACAGCGTCAGGTTCTTCGCGATATCGGTCTTGTCGAAGCGGATCCCGTCCGTGATGACGGAATCGTCGACGGTATCGAGGTCAAACAGGTGCAGGTGGTTGCACACGCCGCAGCTGCCGATCACGTCCATGTCGTACATATGGGACGTATACTCTTTATTCGCGAGCGAAACGGTGAATGTGGTGCCCGTATCCTTCAGGATCGTATTTCCCTCCAGCCATTCATCGGGTACTTCATACTGTTTTTTATTCCGGAACTGCTGGCGGAACAGGCCGTAATGATAGTTCAGGCCGATGCCGTCGCCGTTCATATCCAGGGATGCGATCGAATCCAGGAAGCACGCAGCGAGTCTTCCGAGGCCGCCGTTTCCCAGCGAAGGTTCCTTTTCAACTGCTTCGACGGCACTGAGGGATCTCCCGTTCTTCTTCAGAAGCTGTGCCGCCATGTCATAGAGACCGAGGTTGATCAGGTTCTTTCCGAGCTGTTTCCCGATGAGGAATTCAGCGCTGATATAATATACTTTCTTATCACCGGAAGCGTGCGGCAGTTTCTGTGCTTTTTCCCGCACGATCTGTGTCAGGGCAGCGAACAGCTCCGCATCCGACGCCTCGGAAACAGGTTTCCCGAGATGCGTTGTTACGAGTTTTTCAAAAGTCATTTTCAGTCCTCTTTTCTGTATAAGTTTCTCCGTAATGAAAGCGGATTTTTTGTTTTCATGGAAAAACATACCCGAATAAGATACTATAATAAAGACAATAAAGGAAGTGAAAAGTATGACGAAAAAAGCAGGTATACTGATGCCAGTAGCCTCTCTGCCGTCCCGTACGGGCATCGGCAGTTTCGGCCCGGAGGCATTTGAATTTGTCGATCTGATCAAAAAATCCGGCTTCTCCATCTGGCAGATCCTGCCGCTGAATCCGCTTGGCTACGGCAATTCCCCGTACCAGCCGTATTCCTCTTATGCGATGGACGATCTGTACATCTCCCTTGACCTTCTTCATGAACAGGGACTGATCGGCCGCGTGCCTTCTTTCCGCAGGAGGGCAGGGACGATCGACTACGAAGCGTGCAGGAGATTCAGGGAACCGTATCTGAGGGAAGCTTATTCCAATTTCAAAGCAGATCTTAATTATGCGAGCTTCAGCTACCAGAAATGGGTGAAGGACTTTACTGTTTTCATGACGTTCAAAAAGAAGAACGGCATGAAGAGCTGGCTCGAATGGCCGGAGGATGAAAAGGATTACCCGCTCACGCAGAAGGCAGATATAAAGGAACTGCAGGACGAGATCCTCTACCAGGTATTCCTGCAGTATATCCTCTTCCTGCAGTGGAAGGCGCTCAAGCAGTACGCGAACGACGCAGGCATCGAGATCATGGGCGACATCCCTTTCTATGTCGGTCTGGACAGTGCCGACGTATGGGCGTCCAGGGATAACTTCCTGCTGGATTCCGACGGCAGGCCGACGTTCATAGCAGGCGTACCGCCCGATTATTTCTCGGCAACGGGACAGAGATGGGGCAACCCGATCTACGACTGGGAGAAGATGGAAAAGGATGACTTCTCCTTCTGGGTGGAGAGGATCGCCTATACGATGAAGCTGTTCGACATTATCCGTGTCGATCATTTCCGTGCGTTCGATACGTACTGGAAGATCAAGGCATCCTGCCCGACCGCGATCGAAGGCGAATGGATCGAAGCACCCGGCTACAAGCTCTTCGATACGGTCCTCGAAAAGGTCGAGGATCTCAAACTCGTTGCGGAAGACCTGGGCGACCTGAGGCACGAAGTCCTCGAACTGCGCGATCATTTCAATTTCCGCGGCATGCGCGTGATCCAGTTCTCGTTCATACCCGACGGGATACCGGAAGACAAGGAACACCTCCTTGTCTACACGGGTACGCATGACAACGAACCGATCCTTTCCTGGTATCTGAAGAAACCGAACAGGATCCGGAAGATGATGCGCACATGGCTCGCTTCGCAGGGCTTCCATACACACAGCTTTACAAGGGACATCATCCGTTACTCGCTCTGTACGAAAGCGGATATGGTCATCGTGCCGATGTTCGACTGGATCCACGGCAGCAAAGAGATGCGCCTGAATACACCGGGGACCGTCGGAGCGCCGAACTGGATGTGGAGGATGACATCCTACAGTCCGTTTATCCGGTATATGGATGAGATCCGCGGCGCACTGGAGATGTCCGGCAGGAAGTGAGGAGTATATGTCCTTTATACTCAATATACTCAAAGCGCTGCTCTACGGGATCGTGCAGGGCCTGACCGAATGGTTCGCACTCGGCGCGCAGGCACACCTGCGGCTGATGGCATCCTTCATGCCGTTAACACTGTTCCCGGCTGCAGCGGACAACCTGATCTTTTCCCAGATGTTCCGGGCGGCAGTCTGTTTCGGCAGTGTCATGGCCGTGCTGGTCATGTACCTGGGGAGGCTGAACCCCTTTGACGGCGGCATCAGCGATAAGGAAAAGCACTCCATCCTGCGACTGTGGATCAATATCCTGATCGCAAGCCTGCCGGCCTTTATCGTCGGGCTGATCGTGAGCAGGTTTGCAGGTGATAAACTGCAGGCGCCTGCAGTCACCGGCATCTTCATGGTGCTGAGCGGCATCCTGCTGTTCTTCTCGCAGACGCTGAAAAAGAAAAAAACAGTCGGCAGTCTCAAAGCGGTATCGGTAAAGCATTCCGCGGCCGCCGGACTGTTCAATATCCTTTCCGTATTTCCGGGATGCGACCATCTTCCCGGCCTGCTCGCAGGATGCACGCTGTCCGGTTTCACCAGGACGGCAGCCGTCGAGTTCGCGGTATTCGCGTCGATCCCGGCGATGTTCTTCGGCAGTATGCGGACAATCGCTTCCCTGGACCTGAGTCTGAATGCAGGCGCGTTCGTGATCATCCTCATCGGACTGACAGCTTCGTTCTGTACGTCCGCGGCAGTTTTCCGGAAGCTTGTGCCGTATGTAAAGACGCATGACTTCCGCATGTTCGGATTATACAGGGTCGTACTCGGCATCATCGTGCTTGCCGCGTCGCTGCTGGGGTTCGCCGCATGAATACAAACATAACAGCAGGCAGTCTCTTTCTCGAGGGACTGCTCTCGTTCTTTACGCCCTGTGTCCTGCCCCTGATCCCGCTGTATCTCGGCTATCTGACGAAAGATGCCGTTACGGAGGATGAGGACGGGAACCGGACATACCGGCAGTCAAAGGTCTTTTTCCTGACGGCCGGGTTCGTCCTCGGCATCTGCACCGTGTTTGCCCTCATGGGCATGGGGGCAGGCCTCCTGCAGCCGCTGGCACAGAAGTACAGCATCCTGTTCTCCCTCATCGGCAGCTTCCTCCTGCTGGTACTGGGCATGCACGGTCTCGGCATACTGCAGATCCCGCTGCTGGAAAGGACCCTGCAGAAGACCGGTGCCGTCACGGGCAGCCTCACCTTTTTCAAAGCGTACCTGCTGGGCTTCTTCTTCAGCTTCGCATGGAGCCCGTGCACCGGTCCCATGCTGGCACAGGCGCTCCTCCTGGCTGTCTCGGCGGAGAGTGCGTCTGCCGGATGGCTCTTTATCGGTGCCTACTGCGCCGGCTTCATCCTGATGTTCATCGTCCTGGGCATCTTTACATCCGCTGCCCTGAATTTCCTGAAGAAGATCCGGAATATCATCCGGTATACGGAAAAGATCGCCGGGGCTGCCATCCTGTGCATGGGCATCTGGATGTTCGCTTCGGCATACCGTGAGATCGAAGCGCGTACAGCTTCCGTCCCTGCGGAAGCAGATGTACCGGAAGAGACCGCAGATCCGGAAGGGACTGCAGCGGAAACGGACGGGCGCGATATCGCAAAATACGGCTTTACCCTCGCAAAGGCGGACGGTACGGAAGTGTCCCTCAGCGATTACGACGGCAGTACGGTCGTCGTCAATTTCTTCGGCACCTGGTGCTCCTACTGCAATATGGAACTTCCCGGCCTGCAACAGATCCATGAGACGGATCCGGACGTAAAGATCCTCCTGATCGCCGCACCGGGCTTCAACGGCGAAGGCGACATCGGTTACGTCGAAGATTATATGCATAACAACGGTTATTCCATGGATATCCTCTATGACAATGACGGCAGGGTCACGGATCTCTACCATGTCAGCGGCTATCCGTGCACATACATCCTCAGGCCGGACGGCAGCTTCCTCGGCTACGTCCCGGGTTACGTGCCCGATGAGGATCTCAAAGGTTATATAGAAGAGGCAAAGATGCCGGGACAGGAATGATATGGATCTGAAAGACTTCCTCGTGGAACAGTGGATGAACGATCACGAAGGCAGAGCGGTCTTCAACATGACGGACACATGCGTCAGCCCGCTTTCTTTTCGTGAGCTTTCCGCACTGGATACGGAACACCTGCTGGACAGCGTCATCCTGGATTACGGCGAGATCAAAGGGGACAGCCGGCTCAGAAAGGAGATCCTGTCCCTGTATAAAAGCGGTACGGAAGACAATATCACGCTCATGCACGGCTGCCTGCAGGCAAACGAAGCCGTCATGTACGCACTTCTGGACAGGGGCAGCCGCGTGATCACCTTCACGCCCGGCTACCAGCAGTTCACGGAGATCCCGCAGTCCATCGGCTGCGAAACGGTCACGGTCAGACTGCTGGAAGAGAACGGCTGGATGCCGGATGAAGAAGCGCTGCAGAAGGCGTTTGAAACACATGCGGATATGCTTGTCATCAACAATCCGAACAATCCGACAGGCACGCTGTTCGATGAAGGTTATCTCGAAAAGCTGATCGCACTGTGCCAAAGACACGGCACGTATATCCTCAGCGACGAGGTATACCAGGGGCTTTCCGAGAGGGAGGTATCCGTCAGCGACCTGTACGAGAAGGGCATTTCGACATCATCCCTTTCCAAGGTATACTCGCTTGCGGGACTGCGGCTCGGCTGGATCAAGGCGGATGAATCCGTGATCCGGAAGATCAGTGTCCGCAGGGATTATTCCATCATCTCCACAGGACCCCTGGCAGACAGCCTGGCGCTGACGGCACTGCGGAATAAAGAAAAACTGCTGGAGCGCTCCGCACAGATCGTCAGCGAGAACAGGCGGGTGCTCGGGGAATGGCTGGCTGCAGAAAAAAAGGCATCGGTTGTGATGCCTGGGGCAGGTACGACTGCTTTTCTGAAATATGATGCGGCTGTATCGAGCGAAAGGCTGGCGCTCGGACTGCTTGAGAAGGAAGGCGTGTTCTTTGTGCCGGGCAGCTGCTTCGGAACGGATAAGCACCTGCGCCTCGGCCTCACACGCGATACGGAAACGATGCGGAAAGGTCTTTCGATCCTCTCGGAATACCTGCGCCGCTACAGCTGAAACAGGATATGGGAGGGATCGGTGTACGGTTCGTCAAGAAGCGCGCGCATCCAGCTCCCGTAATCGGTATGGTCGAGCATATGCAGCGTCTGTTCACAGACAGGCTCATGCATATGCTTTTTAAACTGTCCGAGCGTGCCGTGTTCCATATGGTGGAACCATTCCGCCGCAACTTCGGTCATCCTGTCCGTCTGCGCGGATGATCCGAGCAGGGAACGGACAGCGTCCAGCCGGAAGCCGGAGGAACGTTCATGTTTCTTATTGAACAGCGGCACAAGCTGTTCGCTGAAGCGGATCGGGACGAGTCTTTCTTCCGCGTATCCGTCACGAAGCCGCAGGTCGCAGTATGTGAAGGAATTCGCCAGCGGCATCGGCGCCGTGATCTGCAGGATCCCCCTGCGGATGAGGGCGGAGGGGAAATGCTGGTGGCCGCTGAGGCACAGGCGCACGCCGTTTGAAACAAGCAGGTCCTGCAGCCCCGGGTTCAGGATGCGGTACAGTTCCGGCCGGCGGTTCCACGGTTCGTCCAGCACGCCGTGATGGGAAACGAAGACCTTCGTACAGGAAGATCCCCTGTAACGCTGCAGCTGCTGTTTTAGCCAGGCCATCGACGCATCGGAAAGGATACCGTGCGTGTCATGCAGGGAACTGTCATCCATCGCGAAAAATACGGTGTCTTTGACCGTGCAGGTATAGCTGAGGGAATGCGGATCCCTGCAGTCCGCCTGCAGGAGCTCCCCGTATATACTTTCATATCGTTCCGGCGTGCACAGGTCCAGGTCATGATTGCCCGGCACCATGACGATGCGTATGCCTTCGTCCCGGATCATCCGCAGCTGATCCCTGATATAATACATATCGGCAGTACGGCCGCTGTTCGTATTGTCGCCGCAGATGATGAAAACATCCGGCTTTTCCTGCCTGACCTGCGCAAAAAGGGCTGACAGGGCAGGTTTTGCGTACTTCATCAGCGGAACGATAAGATCGGAAATGTTTTCCTGTGCGGTATAATGAAAATCGGAAGATATCACCGCGTGTAATCCGTCCATATATGAAATATAGAATGACCCTGTGTTTTTTTCAAGAACCACGCAGGGCAGGAGTTGAATATGATCAGAATCCACCAGGTCATGTGTCCGCTTTCCGGGACGCCTGACAGAAAACATATCGCGAAGAAGCTGCGCTGTTCACCGCAGGATATCCTTTCGTTCGAGATCGAGAGGGAATCCCTTGACGCAAGGGGGGACAGGCTTGCCTTTTCGTATACGGTGCTTGCGGACGTAAGGCGGCCGGAGCGATTCCTCCGCATGAAAGACGTCAGCGAAGGCAGGAAGGAAGCTTACTGTCTGCCGCTGCCGGAAAAAGAAGCAGACAGGCCCCTCGTTGCGGGCTTCGGGCCGGCAGGCATGTTCGCGGCGCTGATCCTTGCGGAGGCAGGCATGCGGCCAGTCGTCATCGAACGCGGCAGACCGGCAGAAGAAAGGGCGAAGGATGTGGAAGCGTATTTCCGTGAGGGCATCCTCGACCCCGAAAGCAACGTGCAGTACGGCGAAGGCGGTGCAGGCACATTCTCCGACGGGAAACTGACGACGCGCATCAAAAACAACGTGCGCATTCAGAAAGTCTATGAGGAACTGACGGAAGCAGGCGCCGATCCGAGGATCCGCTACCAGGCAAGGCCGCATCTCGGCACGGATGCGCTGCAGAAGATCGTCCCGGAGATACGGAAAAAGATCCTGTCCCTGCAGGGGGAGATCCTTTTCAGCTGCAGGCTGGAATCCCTGGACATAAGGAACGGACAGCTGCAGGGCGTCCATACATCCAAAGGATATATCCCGTGCACCGACGCTGTGCTGGCACTGGGCCACAGTGCATTTGAGACATTCTCCTCGCTGCTGTCCCAGGGCATCGTCATCGAGCAGAAGGATTTCGCAGCCGGCGTCAGAGTGGAACATCCCCAGGCGATGATCGACAGGCGGCAGTACGGCGAATATGCCGGACATCCGGCCCTCTCCGCAGCGAGCTACAGCCTGACGTTCCGGTCTTCAAACGGACGGGGCGTCTATTCTTTCTGCATGTGTCCCGGCGGGACCGTCATCCCCGTATCCACAGAAGAGGGGGCACTGGCGGTCAACGGCATGAGCTACGCTGCGCGCAGCGGGCAGAATGCGAACAGCGCGATCCTCGTGCAGATCCCGAAAAAGGATTTTGACAGGGGTCACCCGCTGGACGGCTTCCTTGCGCAGAGGGCGCTGGAACAGAAGGCGTACAGGGACGGCTTCCGTGCCCCGGCAATGAACATCCGTGATTATATGGAACAAAGGGCACCCGGGGAGACAGTGATCCCGTCCACCTTCCCGCGCGGCATCCTGATGGAGGATATGCACAGGCTCTTCAGCGATCCCGTCAACGCTTCCCTGCAGGAAGGCTTCCTCGATTTTGACAGGAAGATCCCGGGCTTTATCCAAAACGGCATCATGGTCGGGGCGGAGACGAGGTCTTCCTCCCCGGTCCGTATGGTCAGGACAGACAGCGGCGAAAGCATCAGCTGCGCCGGCGTCTATCCGTGCGGCGAAGGTGCAGGCTACGCAGGCGGCATCGTATCCTCGGCGGTCGACGGGATCCGGCAGGCGGAGAACATCATACGCAGATACGGTATCCGTGAGACCCGGGAACCGGAAGGGCAGGAAGACCGCCTGAAGTAACGGCTGAAGCGTCATGGAAACCGTCTGAAAATGCATAGAAGCCTCCCATGCGGCAACGTCATTAAGTTAAGTTTGTACTGAGTTA
>JAILQT010000064.1 GCA_024698805.1 Solobacterium sp. | reverse complement strand
AAGGCACAGATTACGAGATCACATATCCTGCAGGCATGACGAATGCCGGCACATATACGGTCAATGTAGATCTGAAAGGCAACTATTCCGGCTCCGGGGCAGCAGCCTATACGATCGCGAAAGCTTCGCAGAAGGTGACAGTTGAACCGTCACCCGTAACGGCCGCCGTCGGAAAGACAGCGACGGTCACAGTGACCGGCAGCCAGGGCAAAGTAACGTATGCATCGGATGATACGGATATTGCAGAGGTCTCGGAAGACGGAACGGTATCTGCGAACAAAGTCGGAACAGCCGTGATCAGTGTGATCTCAGCCGCAACGACAAACTATAAGAAGAAGACGGTCAAGCTGACAGTCAGTGTTGTACCGGGCGCCACGACTAAGATCGCCGTCGCAAACAAGTCGAACGGCATCAAGGTCGCATGGAAGGCAGTGGCCGGGGCAACAGGCTATTACATCTACCGCAACAACAAACTTGCGAAGACCATCACGAGCGGCACAACGACAAGCTGGGGCGATACGAAAGCCACAACGAACTGTGCGAAGTATACGTACAAAGTCGTCGCGTATGCGGATACAGGCAAGAGCACACTGTCCAAGTCCTTAACGACATACTGGCTGACAAGGCCGGCGATCAGATCGCTGACCAACAGTGCGGCAGGCAAGCTGACGGTGAAGTGGGATAAGAACACTGAAGCGACAGGCTACCAGGTACAGGTATCAACGTCTGGCAAGTTTACATCCGGCACGACAAAGACAGCGACGATCCGGGATATCGCGACGGTATCCAAGGTGGTCGGAAGCCTGAAGAAAGGCACAACGTACTATGTCAGAGTCCGGTCATTCCTGACGAAAGACGGCAAGAACTATTACTCCATGTGGAGTGCAGTAAAGAACCTGAAACTTACGAGATAACAAAGCATACAGGGACGTAGCGATGCGTTCCTTTTTTGGCAAATGAACAGGAACGGGGTGGATGCTATAATGTGGAAAAACAGGGGGATATCATGGAAGAAAGAAAGTGGCCGGGACCGAAAGGCATGATCCCGGAGCCGGAAAGAAACGCAGCTGATGCGAATATGCACAACAGAAGGTATCTGGACCAGCTCCTTGTCAGTATGCGTGTGATCGACGCTGTGGAGGCTGACCTGAAACTGGATCTGTTCGGAAAGACCTTCTCTTCACCGATCATGATGCCGGCATTCTCGCATCTGAATAAAGTCGGGATCACAGGAAGGACCCCGATGCAGGAATATGCGCTCGCCGCAAAGGAAATGGGCCTTGTCAACTGGGTGGGCATGGAACCCGATGAGGAATATGCAGCGATCGCCGCCCAGGGTGCAGAGACAGTGAGGATCATCAAGCCGTTCAAAGATCATGATGAGATCCTGAAGCAGATCGCTTTTGCGAAGGAGCACGGCGCCCTCGCAGTCGGCGTCGATATCGATCATGTGTTCGGAAAGAACGGCAGATATGATGTCGTCGACGGCATCGGGCTTGGACCTGTCCTGTTTGAAGACCTGTGCGAATATGTAAAAGCTGCCGGGAGCACACCGTTTGTGGCAAAGGGCGTACTGTCTGTCGAGGATGCGCAGAAATGTGAACGCGCCGGATGCGCGGGCATCTTTGTCAGCCATCATCACGGCAGGCTGCCGTTCGGCATCCCGCCTGTTATTGCCCTGCAGGAGATCACTGCCGAAATGCCCGGTACGGAAATGAAGATCTTCGTGGACTGCAGTATTGAGAGCGGGTATGACGCATTCAAAGCCCTCGCCCTCGGTGCGGATGCGGTATCCGTAGGAAGGGGCATCCTTCCCGGACTTCTGAAAGAAGGCAAAGACGGTGTCATCCGCAAGGTAACGAGGATGAATGAAGAACTGTCCGAGATGATGGGTTATACGGGAATCCCGGATCTTTCGGAGATGGACCCGTCCGTGCTGTACCGGCTGTAACAGGACAGCCATGAACAGGGAATTCAAAAAGCGGAAACTTCTGCACCGTGTACAGGCTCTTCCGCTTTTTTACTTGCTGTCTGTTTCCGTCCTTCGCATGATATTGCAGCACAAAGAAAAGCGGCCGAGACCGCTTTCCGGAACATTTATATCTGATCGTTCGCAAGCCTGATCATGCCTGCAAACATGTATTCCGTAACATCTTCAACCTTGATCAGATCCGGGATGAACTGTTCCTGGAATGTATTCTTAAGTTCGTTCCGCAGGTCTTCCGTATCCGTGATCATATCACAGTGGATGATGATCGCTTCCGGATCGATGCAGCTGATGATCGCTGTCAGGTATTTCGACAGCAGTTCGACAGCACCTTCCGGTGTCCATACCAGGTCTTCCGGTTTTTTCGAATAGGCGAACGCATCAGCCAGATACTGCATCTCCCCGGCAATGTTGTTCCTGCCTTTGTGCAGCTTCCCGCCGATCATGTTTCCGACGCCGCCTTTTCTGGATGCGTGGGGATGAAAGTAGAAAGAAATATCTTTATATTTGTCCTGTGACAGATAATAACCCTGGACCATCGCATTGGCATCATTCTCGAATATGCACGGGATATGGTACTTCTCACTGAACAGTCCTGCCACATCCACATCATAAATGCGGTACATTTTGAACGTCAGATGACCGTCATAGATCACGCCCGGCGTGCATACGCAGATCATATCCAGATCGGGCACACCTGTCAGCGATACGTCGACGATATCCTCGAGGTCCCTGACGCGGTAATAGTCCTTCAGGATCACCGCTTCCTCGATGATCTTCTCGTCATCGTAGATGCGGTAGATGATGCGGCTTCTCTTGAATTCGGAGATAACGGAAATGATCAGGAGCTTCCTGTGGTTTGCGACAGTCAGCTGCTGCTTTTCCCCCGCAGGGATATCTTTTTCCGGCTCGCTGCGGATGATTTCGATCATGCCTGCAGCGTCATATTTCGCAAAGATGACCGGCGGGATCCGGATGATCCTTTTCCCTTTCAGGATGCCTGCTGCTTTTTCATACAGGTACGAAACCTGCGGCGCAAGCAGGATGATATTGCTTGTATATGCCCTTTCAAAGAGTCTGTCATAGGAGACTGCTTCGAATTCATATTCCAGGTCCAGTACACCGGCGACTTCATTCAGCCGCATTGCGAAGTAGGATGTGGTCAGCCCGCTCGTACAGCACAGCAGCACTTTGATCTTTATCTGTGTCCGCAGGTCATACAGGGATGAAAGCATCTCTTCAAACAGTTCCTGCGCATGATAGAGATCATTCAGTTCAAAATGAAGATAGAATTTGATGTCTTCACTTTTTTTCTCTGTGATGCTGAGTTCGACGATCTCGTATTTAAGCTTTCGGAATGAAACTGCCGCGACTGCATAGTCGGTCACAAACAGGATCCTGTCCGCTTTGTCATGCAGTTCCTGCACGGTATAGGAAAGGTCATGGTGAGTCAGGATCCATTCACGGTATTCTCTGGTAAGCGAGCCGCCCTCTGTCATAGGGACTTCCTTTCTATTTCATGTTTTTCTCAGCGAGCTCCAGTACCTTCTTTCCGTCCATCAGACCATACATCTGCATCGGGATATCCACAAAGGGGATACCCGGGAACTGCGACTGCAGTTTCTTTGTCGCATAACGGATCTGCGGGCCGATCAGGACCACATCGGATCCGGGAACAAGCTGGTCAGCCACATTCATTGTGTCTGCCTTGATATAATAATCCTTTTTCTGTGAAGCTGCGACAGTTTTCATTTTTTCCACGAGCATACTTGTAGACATGCCCGCGCAGCACAGCAGCACGATCTTCTTTTCAGCCATTATGATTCCTCCTGATACTGTTGATTTCAATATATTTTATGATTATCGGACAATACTATAGGAATCTCGCCGTGATTTATAACAATATTCCACAAAAAATACGGATTATAACAATTTCTGAATGACTCATAACAATCTTTGAAGTATGATGAAAACATGAAAAAAGGCATCTATATCACCGATAATATCATCACGGAAAATGCCGAACAGATCCATTACAAGGACAGCTATATACCGTATTACATCATACGCACATACGGCAGGCTTCCGGGCACAAGCGGCATCATGCACTGGCATCAGGACATCGAGATCAGCGTCGTGCTGCGCGGCACCCTGAACCTGGAGGTCGGAGGCGTCATGTACCATATCCCCGAAGGGAACGGCATCTTCGTCAATGCGAAGGAGATCCACGGCGGTACTTCATATGACTGCGATCATATATGCCTGAGGCTGAACCCGATCCTGCTTTGCGTCAATGAATATTATGAACAGAACTATGTTACGCCCCTGCTGAACCACCCGGATCTCAGGGTGCTGGTACTTGACCAGCAGACGCAGTGGAAGAAACAGATCATCGAAATGACGGAAGAGATCTACATGTTCGATGCGGCAGGGGAAGAAGGCATGCCGCTTCTGATCGAGAGATATTTCTTTGATATATGGCAGATCCTTTACAGGAACTGTCCGCCGAAAAAACATATCCCTGCCGCAGAATCCGTACAGATGACGACACTGAAGAACATGATGGGATTCATCCAGGAAAACTACAGGGAACAGATCAGGCTGAAAGATATCGCGGAAGCAGGCAATGTGTCTGTCAGCACCTGCAGCAACCTCTTCAGCAGGCTGATCCACCAGTCCCCTGTCAGCTACCTGCTGACCTACCGTCTCCATGAAGCGCAGAAGCTCCTGCGGCAGACCGGTCTTTCCATCACGGAGATCGCTTCCGCGACCGGCTTTAACGGCAGCAGTTATTTCGCAGAGATCTTCCGCAGGGAGACGGGCATGACGCCCGGACAGTACAGGGTCCGCAGCAGGGAACAGGACCAGGCAAAGCCCGCCCGGATGCGGCAGTGAGCCGATCTTTGCACAGATTTTTTACGATGCATTGCCTTATGAGGAAAAAGGAGGGAAAACATGATCAGGGAGATCGTTAAAGATACTTTTTTTCTGTCCCGGAAGTCCGTTCCGGCAGGGCCCGCCGATGCCCGGGTCATCCGTGACCTGCAGGATACGCTGCAGGCAAACCGGTACAGGTGCGTCGGCATGGCAGCCAACATGATCGGCTATAACAAACGGATCATCGTTGTCGGGATCGGGCTTATGAATGTGATCATGGTCAATCCGAAGATCACTTCAAAAAGCGGTCCGTATGAAACGGAAGAAGGCTGTCTGTCACTGAGCGGGAAACGGAAAACAAAACGGTATCAGAAGATCGAAGTGGAATACCAGGATGCGTCTTTCAGAAAACACAAACGGACGTTTGAAGGCTATACGGCGCAGATCATCCAGCATGAAGCGGATCATCTCGAAGGGATCCTTATTTAAGTTTTTCAGAATGCCGTAAGGAATTCTGTATAATGGAAAAGTGGAGGAAAGTGTGAATAAACAGACGTAGGGGCTTCGAAAAAAGCCCGCATTAAAAACAAGTGGTGAAGCGAAAGCGAAAAATCAACTTTGAACAGTGATCTGATCAGGTGGAGCTTCTTTCAGAGAAGCGATGATCGCAT
>JAILQT010000144.1 GCA_024698805.1 Solobacterium sp. | reverse complement strand
TTTAAATCTCTGGTTCAGTGTCTGAAGCTCAGTTGCCTTTGTCTTCAATTCCCCTGTATTTGTTCTGAATTCTGCCATCTTCTTTGTCCTCCTTGGCTTTACACCTATACTGTAACTCTTATTTTTCTGTTTTTCCCTTTTCCGGATATTTGACATGTTTTTGCGGATGAACGGCATTTCCTGAAATGATCTGTTTCCCTTAAATATTTATTCTTCTGTATACCGTATCAGCTCAATGTCATATCCGTCAGATGTTTCAGGATTCACATGCCATGTCGCCTTGCCGCCGTTTATGATCAAATAGCCGATGCCCCCGGTGTATTCCGTATTCTCGGTCGTTTCACCGTTTTCCGTATATTCTGTTGATGTCATCACACAGTTTGTATAATCCATTCTTCCATTATCATCAAAAACGCCGGAGAATTCATAGGCGTAATAGATTGATGCACCTCCGGATCCCGTACTGCTCACATAATATATTCCGTCTTTCTTTTCAATACTGAGCCGGATCCTGCCAGCCAATGGTTCATAGTATTCACCTGTATACGGATCGTTTTCTCCGGATCCATCGGTGTCTGTTTCTTCAGAATTACTGCCGACTGTTTCAGATGTCACCGGAATGCCATTTTCCAGCGTTGTTTTCAGATCCAGTATCCCGTACTTCCCGTTCACTTTGACGAATACCCTGCCGTCATACAAAGTGGAAACATCTTCAAAAATAAAGTCAGTAACTTCCTTTCCTTCTTCATTGATGAAGCCCCAGTATCCGTCTTTCTTTACCGGGCAGTATCCGTCTTCGAAGAACCAGGTGTCTTCATAGATAAAATCAGTGATCCTCTCACCGGTCTCTGCTTTGACCCATGCGCATGTATCATAGTTTTTTGCATAATACGCATTGCCCGTGCGGCTTTCAGTCACAGCATAGAATCCGTTGACAATATACGGACTGATGATCTCACCTTCAGGAACCATGACAGGTGCATGCTCTTTCGTGATGTAGCCATAACCCAGTTCATTCCAGTTATCATCAAATACTTTCACAAGGCTTCCCAGGTCTTCATCCTCATAATCACCGAACGGGGTTTTGTTTTCCGCAAATGAATCCCCGTAAAACTCCGAATAATAGTATAGCTGTCCCCGATGGTAAACTACTGAATATTCAATATCCATGCCGACGCCGCCCGCGTAGGATCTGTCAGCCGGACCGATAAAATCCGAGTCCAGCACCACCATGCTTTCCTCATATGTGTCCTCAGCCGGGCTGTAATTTATGTATCCGGTATAAGCCGCCCATTCCACGACCTCAGCCCTGCTGAGTGATGAATACATATACCCGTTATTTTTCAGACCGTCAACCAGTATTTCCCCGTCATAGCTGATCACGCCGCCATTATCACCGTCAGCGAATTCTGCGGCGTTGGAAGTGTATGCAGGGATCCTCTCGCCCGAAGTAAGCGTTTCATTTGCCATCCATTCCTGCGGATAACCTTTTACTTCATCATACATCCCGACAAAAGAATACCGGCATGATGAATAACAATAGCCTGTAAGGGGTTCAACTGTATCAAATTCAAACTGCGGTTCTTTGATCCAGACTACCCCAGATGCGGGTTCTTCCGTTTCCTCAACAACGACTTCTGTCGGAACAGGCGTACGGATCTCTTCTTCCATCTCCGGATCCGTGACCGCTTCCGGTGCCGGTTCGGGTTCGTTTGTTTTGCTTTCGTAATACTTATAGCCTGCATAGCCACCGCCGCCTACGACTGTTACTGCAACTGCGGCTGTCGCAGCGACTTTCGCTGCTGTTGCCCCGCCTGCAGCTGCGGCAGTCTTCACTGCTGTTCCTGCTGTGACAGTTTTGGCTGCGGCGGCAGAGGAACCGGCTGCTGTCGATACAGGTCCGGCATTGGATGCAGTATATACAACAGAGGATTCTACAGCCTTGCCTCCGCTTACTGCTGCAGCCTGCGGGGCTGACGTCGAAACAGCCGCGGAAGATGCAGAAACAGCACCGGAAGAAACAGCTTTATTCCCCCCTGCTGCGATGATCTTCGGCGCAGAACCAGCTATACCCGGCGTAACGACCGAAGCCGGTACAGCTGCCGGCATCACGGATACAGGCCAGGCTTTCAACATGCCGATCAACAAGCCTATTGCCGTGATCCCGTCTCCGAATTCCTTATTGGAGAGTTTCTCTTCGATCTTATTCTTTGCAGATGCGATGATGGCCTCCGCCCTTTCCCTGGAGATATTCAGCTCTTCCGCGATCTCTTCCGTATTCCTGTTCTGCTGGTACAGCAGTATCGTTGTTTTCTGTTCTTCTTCCGTCATATCCTGCATCAGGACAGTTGTATCCACGCCTGTCGGGACACTGATCAGTTTCTGTATCTCTTCCCTTGCGATCCCGACCATCGCCTTTTCCGTAACGAGTGCCGGACTGATATCAAATAACTCTTTCCCTCTTGCGTAGATCTGACTCATGACCTGCTGTTTTAACGCTTTGTCAGAGATGCTTATCTCCAGTAAGACCCTGATCCTTAACTGATATATCTGCGAAAATAATTCCGGATACTGCATCATTGTATTCTCCGATCTGTATATTGTTTTCATTCTATCATGCGCGGAAGAACTGCGTATTGATACTGTCAAATAAAAAGGGAATGGCTTCCCTTTGAATTATGTGTATATGAATGGAGGTCTTATGGTTATACGATCACGTCGCCGCTCAGTGCGTTCGCTGTCTCGGCGTTCGCTGTCTCCGCTGTCTCGTACGCTGTCGCCATGTCTGTCAGGTCTGTACTGTGTTCCTGGATCATCTTGTACATCCTGTTCATGTCATCGCTCAGTGCTGCGAATTTTGTCCTGTACGCTGTGCTCGCTGCGCCTTCCCAGTTGCTTGAAAGTGCCGCTACCATGCTCAGCATCTCGTTTGTGATCGTGTTCAGTTCTGCTGCCTTGCCGGAGAATTCTCCCGCTGTTCCCTTTAATTTCTCAGGTGATACTTTAATGATTCCGTTCATGGTCTTCCTCCTGTCTCTCTTCCTCTATCCTCGGATCAATACTTCCTCGTGTTCGCGATGTTCGTGTTCTGCATCTCTGCGTTCTCGTACTTCACTGCGATCTGGTTCAGTGATGCGATGTACTTCTCGATCAGTGTCGCGAAGTTGTTCAGCTGGATCATATCCTTCGAGAAT
>JAILQT010000129.1 GCA_024698805.1 Solobacterium sp. | reverse complement strand
ATCGTTATGAACGAGGGCCGGATCGTCATGGATGCCGCACCGGACAGAGTACTCGCTTCCGGCGTACTGATCACGCACGGTATCCGTGAGCCGCTGTACCTGACAGCCGCACGGCTCGCAGGCGCACAGATCACGGAAGACATGCGTCCCGCATCCCTGGACACATTCGATATCCCGCGGATCCGGGAAGACCTGCAGAGATGGTATGACGCCAACAATATCCGCAGCGAACGGCCCGCTGTGAAGGATATGCTGGAGATCCGGGATATCAGTTTCTCCTACGACGGCGTCAGACCGACGCTGAAGAATATCAGCGCAATGATCCATGAAGGCGAGATGCTGTCGATCGTAGGCAGGAACGGTGCCGGGAAAACGACACTGTCCTCCGTCATGTGCGGATTCATCAGACCGGATGCAGGATCTGTCCTCATGTACGGGGAGGATCTCTCGAAATACTCCATATCCGAAAGAGCAGAGTTCATCGGCATCGTCATGCAGAACCCGAACCAGATGATCTCCAAGACGATGATCTTCGATGAGGTCGCGCTGGGACTGCGGATACGCAATATGCCGGAAGAAGAGATACAGAAGAAGGTCTTCGATGTCCTGAAGATCTGCGGTCTGTATGAATTCCGCAACTGGCCGATCAGTGCCCTGAGCTTCGGACAGAAGAAAAGGGTCACGATCGCCTCGATCCTGGTGCTCAATCCGAAAGTCCTGATCCTGGATGAACCGACTGCCGGGCAGGATTACCGTCACTATTCCGAGATCATGGAATTCCTGAAGACGCTGAATGACAACGGCCAGACGATCATACTGATCACGCATGACATGCATCTGATGCTGGAATATACGGAACGCGCCATCGTCATCTGCGACGCGCAGAAGATCGCCGACCAGAAGGCATTTGAAGTCCTGTGCGATCATGAACTGACGGAACGCGCGAACCTGAAGGAAACATCCCTGTTTGAACTTGCGCAGAAAGCAGGCATCCCGGATCCCCTGGGCTTCGTTGAGAGCTTTATCCATTATGAACGGGAGGTAAGAAGTCATGAAGATTAAAACATTCTCCTATGACCAGCTCGACACGTTCGTACACAGGCTCTCCGGGCTTTCCAAACTGGTATGTTTCCTGCTGTTAACGACTGCGATCATGTTAACATATGACATCCGCGTGATCCTCGGCATCATGGTGCTGTCCTACATCATGATGGCGGTCTCAAAGATCCGGCTTTCACAGATCCGGGTCATGCTGATATATGTCGGGATATTCCTCGCGTTCAATTTCGTCCTGACCTATGTGTTTGCACCGGAATACGGCTGTGAGATCTACGGGACGAAACATGTCCTGTTCACGATCGCCGGCCCGTATACCGTTACGCTGGAGCAGCTGTTCTACCAGGTCACGAAATTCATGAAATATCTTTCGGTCATTCCCCTTGGGATCATCTTTATCCTGACGACGAATCCGAGTGAATTCGCTTCCTCCCTGAACGGCGTCGGCATCAGCTATAAAGTATGCACGTCGCTGGCGCTCACACTGCGCTACTTCCCCGATGTCGCAGCCGACTACAATGCCATCTCCCTGGCCCAGCAGGCAAGAGGCGTCGAGATGAGCAAAAAGGCAAAGATGATGGACAGGCTGAAACGGATCGCATCCATCCTGATCCCGCTGATCATGACAACGATGGACCGTATCGATATCATCTCCAACGCAATGGACCTCAGGGGCTTCGGCAAGCATAAGAAGAGGACATGGTATGCAAGAAAACCTCTGAAGCAGGCTGATTATATCTCCATGTCCGTATCCCTCTGCATACTGATCATCAGTATCGCCGTAAGGATCTTTATCAATCACAGCATTTACTACAACCCGTTCATCTAGGAGGACGTTTATATGCAGGAAGTACTTCCGATACTTGTATTCCAGACTGATTTTACATACCTTGAAGGCGCTGTAGCTTCCATGTACGGCGTTGTGCGCAGCGTCGACAGGAATGTGGAGATCATCACCGCAACGCATGACCTGCCGCAGTTCGATATCTGGAGCGCCTCATACAGGCTGCACCAGTATGTCCCCTTCTGGCCCAAAGGTACCGTATTCGTCTCTGTCGTCGACCCGGGCGTAGGCACATCGCGCAAAGCATGCGCCGCACGCACGAAAGACGGCTATTACATCGTTACGCCCGACAACGGCGCCCTGACGCACGTCATCCGGGATCACGGCATCGAAGAGGTCCGTGAGATCGATGAAACAGTCAACAGGCTCCCTTCCACAAGGGGAACATCCGTATTCCACGGCAGGGACCTGTTCGGCTACTGCGCCGCAAAGCTCGCTTCCGGGAAGATCACATTCGAAGAAGTCGGTCCGGCCTATGACGTAAACGATATCGTTAAACTGGATATTCACAGCTGCACATGCAGCGAAGGCTGTGCAGAAGGCATCATCGAGATCGATGACCCGAATTTCGGCAATCTGTGGACGAATATTCCGACAGAAACACTGCTGGCAAACGGATTCTCCTTCGGTGAAGATGTCCGCATCGTCCTGAAGCGCAGCGGGGAAGTGATCTATGACAGGCTGACCCGCTTTGACAAAACGTTCGGAAACGTCGCAAAGGGAGAGCCCATCCTCTACAACAACGAACTGATGAATGCCTCCTTGGCGCTCTCGCAGGGAAGCTTCCTGAAAGCGTTCGATGCCGGATTCGGTCCGGAGTATACAGTCCGGATCACAAAGGAGGATATCCGTGAATAAGCTCCTTGTGTTTCAGAGTGATTTCGGTCTGTCCGACGGTGCCGTGGCTGCCATGTACGGCGTAGCCCTGTCTGTAGACGAAACACTGAAGATCTATGATCTGACGCATGAGATCCCGCCGTTCGATACGTTTGAAGCCTCTTACAGACTGCTTCAGGCAGTCCCCTTCTGGCCGGCTTCCACGGTATTCGTTACCGTTGTCGATCCGGGCGTAGGCTCTTCACGCCGCAGCATCGTTGTCAAAACAAAAGGCGGACATTATATCGTTACACCGGACAACGGTTCCATCAGCCATATTGCACGTTCCTTCGGCATTGAATCCGTGCGCCGGATTGCGGAAGACGTCGGCAGAAGGAAAAACAGCGAGTATTCCCATACGTTCCACGGCCGCGACATATACGGCTACACCGGCGCATTGCTGGCGAGCGGGAAGCTCGATTATGACGCCATAGGGCCGTATGTCGACCCGACTTCCCTTGTATTGCTGGAAGGCCTGTATCCGCAGATCAGCGCTGATTCCGTTACGGGAACGATCGAGACCCTGGACGTACGGTTCGGTTCGCTCTGGACGAATATCTCCGGCGGAACGCTGGAAGAGATCGGCATCCGTACCGGCGACCTGGCAGACGTGACTGTCATGAAGGATAAATCAAAACTGTACCATTCCTTCGTGATGTACAGCCATACGTTCGCAGACGTGGAGATCGGCGAACCGCTGCTGTATATCAACTCCATGAACCACATCGGCGTTGCGATCAACCAGGGAAACTTCGCCCGTGCCTACAACATCGGCACAAGGGAACCCTGGCATATACAGATCCGGAAGATAAAACAGTAACGAGGCGGGATGATCCGCCTCGTATTTTTGATTATCTGAAGAATATGAATATCCTGATTCCCTGCCTCACTTAAAAGTGTTCGTATCGAGTTCGATCCAGTCAACGGTATGCTCATCCGTATAACAGGATAGTTTCACATTCCAGTATTTATAGTCGCTGTAGGTATCCAGACGCTTCTGAACGGAGGCTTCCTCACCCCAGTCTTCCGATCTGTACGCATATTCCAGGCCGGATCCTTTCATCTTTTCCATTGCATCATCGAGATCGTCTTCAAGCCGGATCCCCCCGGGTAGCTCAATGTCGATATCACCGTATTTATCAACGCTGAATCCAAGCACATAGCTGTTCTCAAGCGGGATCGTTTCACCGGAAGGAGAGCCGATCCTTACGGAATACAGGATCTTTCCGTCCTTTTCCAGCTTGATGTATTCTTTCCATCTTCCCTCGACCTCTTCAGGAGGTTCAACGTCATAATCACTGTAAATAATGTTCCAGCCGTTCTCGATGAACACATGCAGGGGTGCAGGCAGATGGTAATAAGTCCCTTCCAGTGTCAGTTCCGGTTCACCCAGATCATCGCCCAGATTCCCGTCTCCGGGATCATAATAGTCATCCGCACCGACGTCATAGTGAAAATCATATATATGGTATACATCCTTATGTATGTTTTCCTGCGGGATCCCGGAACCGTCAATATGATTTGTCGTACTGCTGAAGATCGCCCTGCCGGCCAGGGATACCGGCAGGAAGATCATAGCCGCAGCAAGAAGCGAGATCATGCGGAAGCGGAATGTCTTTTTCTTCTGTTCTGCACGCGCATAACTTTCAAGATCCCTCATCAGCATGGAGCTGGGATGGAACCTTTCCTGCACCTGCAGGTCTTCGTCCATCTGCGCATAAGGGTCATCTGTATTCTTTTTCTGATACTGGTACTGATTCATTTCCCGCCTTCTCCTGCAGCCTCTCTGCCTCTTTGAAAGACTCTGATCCGGCCATCCGGTTTCCGCAGTCAGGATGAATCGAATGGACAGATCCCTGATACATGTATTATACACATGCCCCGTACAGAGACACATGGAATATTCTGCAGACCGTGAGGAGAAAACAGTAAAGAGCCGGGAACAGGAGATATCCCCGTTTCCCGGTCCATTTTCAGATCAGTGTCAATTGTTAGCATATATAAAAATCTCGTCAATGATACCAGAATCGGAAAAAGATGACAGATCGATATTCCAGTATCTGTAGTTGCCGGAGTTATACAGACGTCTTTGCTGGAAGGCGGTCTGGTAGTTATCGCCGGAACCGTACAGCGCCAGTCCGTATTCACTCATCCGGCTCAAAGACTCATCGAAAGAGGCGCCGATCCGGATACCTGCAGGCAACTCGAGTTTGATGCTGTCAAAATTACTAACACTAAAACGCACCACGTAACTGTTCTCAATAGGGATCGTTTTGCCGGAAGGCGAACCGACATATACTTGCAGAAGTTTTCCGTTTTTTAAAAGAGAAAGAAATTCCTCGCCGTCCTCTTTGACCTCTTTGGGAATCTCGTCTGAAGAATTATTATAGGTGACGACATTCCATCCATTTTCAATGAACACATGCAGGGGGGCGGGCATATGATAATAACTGCCTTCCAGAACGATTTCAGGTTCGCCGGGATCATTGCCCAGTTCACCGTCTCCCGGATTGTAATATTCATCCGCGCCTCCTTCATAGCGGAAATCATAATATCGGAAGACCGGATCATAACGATATACACCGTCATCTTCCTCTGCCGAAGTCTCGAACTCATTCACATAATCGAGGCTGTTCACGGTTCTCAGTTTTGCCTGGACCGCAAGGGACAGCGGTCCGAGGATCAGGGCTGCAGCGGCCAGCGATATCATGCGGAAGCGGAACGTCCTTTTCTTCTCCTTTGTCTGCTTATACTCTTCCAGATCCTCTATCTGTCGGGAATCCGACCGGAACCACTCCTGCGCCTGCAGTTCTTCTTCCTCCTGTGTGAAAGGATCGTCTGTATTCTTTTTTTCATACTGGTACTGATTCATTTTCTGCGATCTCTGCGGCTCCATTGCCTCTCTGCTCTTTCAGCAGTCCCGTTCCGCCCATCCGGCATCAAATGTCAGAATAAATCAACCGGACAGGTTTTCTCCATTGGTATTATACACATATTCCGTACAAAGATGCATTGAATATACTGCACCCCCTGCCTGTACAGGCCGGGAAGAAAACAGGCAAAGAGCCGGGAACAGGAGATATCCCCGTTTCCCGGCTCTCTTTCATGAGAAATCAGTATTTATAAATATCTGTATCAAGCTCGATCCAGTCGATCGTATTCTCTTCGGAATAGGATGACAGCCTGACCCTCCAGTATTTATAGTCGCCATAGGTATTCAGGCGCTTCTGGACAGTGACTTCCCCGCCCCAGTCATCCGTTGTATACACATATTCCTGACCGGTTTCCTTGATATTCTCAAGCACATCGTCCAGATCATCATCCAGCCGGACGCCGCCGGGAAGCTCGACATCGATATCACCGTATTTATCCAGTCCGAAACCCAGCACATAACTGTTCTCAAGGGGTATCGTTTCACCGGAAGGAGACCCGATCCTCACGGACTGCAGGATCTTTCCTTCCTTTTCCAGCGTGATGTATTCTTTCCAGTTTTCTTCCAGTACTGCAGGAGGTTCTTCATCATAATCATGATAGACGATGTTCCAGCCGTCTTCGATGAACACATGCAGGGGTGCAGGCAGATGGTAATAGGTGCCTTCCAGGATCAGTTCGGGTTCACTGAGTTCATCGCCCAGTTCCCCGTCTCCCGGATCGTAGTATTCATCCGCACCGCCTTCATAGTTGAAAGCATAAGTCTGGTATACATCCTCATACCCGTATATTTCTTCCGGGAAGTCAGGATCGTAATCATAGTCCCTGCCCCGCAGGATCGATCTGCCGGCAAGCGACAGCGGCCCGAGGATCAATGCCGCAACGACAAGTGAGATCATGCGGAAGCGGAACGTCTTTTTCTTCTGTTCTGCACGCGCATAGCTTTCCAGATCCCTCATCAGCATGGAACTGGGATGGAACTTTTCCTGCGGCTGCAGATCTTCCTCCCCCTGCGCAAAAGGATCATACGGGTTTTTGTTCTGATACTGATACTGATTCATTTTCCCACCATCTCCAGAGGCTTCATTGCCCCTCTTCTCTTTCTGTCGGTCTCGATCCACTCCTCCAGCGTCAGCGGCTGGTAATTGCTGAACATGCAGAAGCAGTTGATCATCATACACGGAATATTCTTCGGCTCATCATCATATTTCGACATGCGCTTAGCCTGTCTCGTGGTCAGGATGAAGTGATTGAGCAGGTCCTCATCATATGTATTGTGCACATGCCCGTACAGCATATACGCATACGGGACTTCCTCCTTCATTTTGTACTGCCCGTTATAGCAGAATACGGGATAATGGCTCAGGATCACCTTCCTGCCGTGATCCTTGATCTCCGCATAGGGCTTTACCCAGATGAATCTTTCCGCATTAAATTCCTTATCCTCCAGGAACTTCTTATCATGATTGCCTTCGATCAGATACAGTTTCCCGTTAAGCTGTGAAAGAATCTCGTTCGTAGCCTTTCCTGCAGCGATCGAAAGATCGCCCAGGATGAATACTTCGTCGTTCTTTCTGACTTTATTATTCCACTGTTCTATCATAAATGAATTCATTTCACGGAAATCTTTAAATCCTCTTAAGTCCATCTGCCGGTTCAGTGAATGATGATAGAAATGCAGGTCGGATATATACAGCCTGCGGGGAGGATCTTTATGTTTCAGTTTTTTCCGCAGGTCCCGGATGTTTTCCCTCAGGAAAGTCTCGTCATTAACAGCCTTGTCATTATGAAAACGCTGTGCAGCGATATCTGCCCTGCCGCTTTCCAGCAGGTCATAGAATTTCAGTGCTTCCAGCACAGTTTTCCAGAATGCGGGGTCCTTTATATTCTCTTCACTGACCTGTGCGTCCATACCGGCATTTGCCAGCAGTTTTGCGCACAGCTCAAGATCTTCCCCTGTGAACGTATGATCCATCTTCACTCCCAACAGAAATGTATCACGAAGAGCACGGAAAGAAAATGGATATTTGACGCAGACAGACAGCGAACATTACAATGTAAGCAGGAGATATGTTATGAATGATAATTTCTGGGAATTAATGATCGATGACGACTCCATGACCAAGGAAGAATTCTTTCTCAAGGTGCGTGATCTGTATCTGAATCTGCTGAAGCATCTGTACAATGACCAGCGGGATATCCCGTCTTTTTCCATTCATTTCTGCAGTGAGATGCGCTCGATCGAGGAAGGCATCGAAAAAGGCTATCCGATCGTTACGGTATCCCACCGTTCAGGCAAGATCGAACACTGGAATGTCAAGGACCTTTCCGAGATCCCCAATTTCGAGAATTCCTATACCTGGTATCAGGAGAACATGTTCGTGATCTTCGACTTCAAGGAAGAAGACAGTTCCCCGCTCTCCTTCATCACAGGTGAATTCTGCAATGAACTGTTCCGGCAGATCGAGGCTTTCGGCATCAAGCGCCTGAAGATCGCACATATGTTCGAACCGCTGATCTCCACCGGCGTCGTACAGTTCTTTTACGGGTTCTACCGTCTCGATATCAACCTGATCCAGACACTGTCCGCGCTTACCTATGAAGGCTCCTATATCAACTGTTCGCTGATCGTTCCCCGCTTTGACATCAAGCCGGAAAAACGCTCAAGGAAGAACGGCCTCGACGTAGCCTTTACAGATCCGATCATGTTCTCGGTGGAACATCTCCGGCAGATCCGCAAGATCGTCGAACTGTCCGACAAAGACATCTCGCTTGTGATCAATTCCGCGGGAAAGATACAGGGTCTTACAAAGGATGAGCCCAACGCCGACGAATGCAAGGTACGCATCTGGGACCACCTTTCATGGACGATCACCTACAGTGACAAGAAGATATCCTATTACAATGCACGTTATCACATCCACTCGAAAAACAAGAAGGTACCCATGATCAAGCGGTCCCTCGGCAGGATCACGGAAGGCCTCACGCCCGAGCAGCTTGAAAAGATCGAGACCGTCATTGAGGCAGCCGCAAAGCAGAGACACGGTACGATCATCATTATCGGAAGCGCTTTTGACATCTCCATGGAATCCGCAAGGCTGTGCGACACGAAGAGCGCATCCGGCATCAGCGAGACGGACCTGTATGAAAGATCCGACCTGATCCGTTATCTGACATCGATCGACGGCGCAGTCCTGATGAATACAGACTGCATATGCACATGCATCGGCGCGATCCTGGACGGCGACCTCGTGACCAAGGGAAATCCGGCAAGAGGCGCACGATTCAATTCCACTGTCAATTATGTCAGAAGGCGCTTTATGAAGAAGCAGTATTTCACAGGCATCGTCATCAGCGAAGACGGTACTGTGGATTCCGTTACGGAAGACCATGTCTACCGCATCGACCTGACCAGATGACGGGCCTTTCCGTTATCTCATCACATGAATCACTTTACATATCGTTCTGGAAAAGGAGTTTGTTATGAAATACAGAATCGTTTCGGATTCCTCATCGAATCTGACTGTTTATGATACAGACGTGGACTTCATATCCGTCCCCCTCAAGATCAGGATCGACGATGTCGAATACGTTGATGACGCCGATCTCAATGTGGCGGATATGGTCGCGCACATGCAGGCAAGCAAAAAGCCGAGTACGACATCCTGTCCGAATTCCTATGAATGGCTGCAGTCGTTTGAAGGTGCAGACTGCATCTTCTGCGTGACGATCTCCGCGAATCTCTCCGGCAGCTATAATTCCTGCGTGCATGCAAGGGAAGTCTATCTCGGCGAGCATCCGGAGGCGAAGATCCATATCGTCAACTCAAAAGCGACCGGCGCGACGATGCAGATGATCATTGAGAAGATCGAAGAAGGCATCAGGAAGGAGCTTTCGTTTGAAGCGATCGTCACGGCAATCACGGAATACCAGAGGCATGTAAAGATCGTCTTCTGCCTGGAATCCCTGTACAATCTCGCGAAAAACGGCAGATGCCCGATGGCGCTCGCCAAGATCGCCGGCGTGCTCGGCATCCGCTTTATCGGCAAGGCAAGCGATGAAGGCACGATCATGCAGGCTTCGATCGCAAGAGGCGCAAAGAAAGCAAACAAGGCAAGCCTGGCAGAGATGGAGAAACTCGGTTACCAGGGCGGCAGGGTGTGGATCAACCACTGCTTGTCCCCCGAAAACGCATACCGTCTGAAAGACCTCATTCACGAGAAGTATCCGAATGCGGATGTGAATGTGAACCAGACGACCGGTCTGTGCAGCTTCTACGCGGAAGAAGGCGGCCTGATCATCGGATTTGACGACTACGCATAAGACAGTACATGGGCCCCTGCCATTGGCAGAGGTCTTTTTTTCCGGCTGCACGCATGCGGAGCGGCGCAAAACGGGAGGGACCGCATCCCTCCCGCTTTACAGAGTGCATCCATCCGGGGACCCGGCTTTGGAATGCACTGCAAATTTCAATTTTATGTATATGGTATCCTTACACTTATATTATATATGAAATTCTGGAATTTCCTATGGTATACGTGCAGTTTACCGGTTCAGGCAGTACCCGTTGCTGTCGAAGATATATACCTTCGTCCCGATCTTCTGTTTGCCGGTGACCATGATGCCGTTGGTCCTGAAATAACGGAATCTGCCGCTGAACAGCTTCCATCCCGTTGCCATTACGCCGTTCGGTCTGCTGAAATACCTCCAGCTGCTGCCGAACCGTTGCCAGCCGGTCACCATAACACCGTTCGTTCCGAAATAATAGGTCTTATCGCCAAGCCGGGCAAGGCCGGTCGCCATGGCGCCGCCGGATCTGAAATAATACTGCTTCCCGCCGATCTTCTTCCAGCCGGTCCTCATGATGCCGTTCGGACCGAAATAATACCATTTCCCGGACACCTTCAGCCAGGCTGTCTTCATAGCGCCGGAAGATGTAAAGTAAAACCATTTGTTCTGGATTTTTTTCCAGCCTGTGCACATTACGCCGTTGTTTTCGAAATAATAGTATTTTCCCGCGATCTTTGCCCAGCCTTTCTTCATGGCGCCGTTCGGACCGAAATAATACCATTTCCCGGATGACTGCAGCCAGCCGGTGCACATTACGCCGTACTGATCGAAGTAATACCACTTTCCGGATATCTTTTTCCAGCGCTTTGTCATTTTTCCGTCCGGACCGAAATAATGGTATTTCCCTGCGATCTTTGCCCAGCCTGTCACCATTTTCCCGTTAGATTCAAAATAATACGTATTCCCGGATATGGTCTTTAAGCCGGTTGCCATGATCCCGTCCTGATCAAAGCCGTAATAACCGGTGCCGATCTTAAAGACGCCGTCCTTATAGTATTTCGTCTCTGAGACACGGTACATCCATCCTTTGGATGTTTTATTCCAGCCGAGGATGATCTCTTCCCAGCCGGCATATATATACAGTGTCCCCGTGCCATGGCCGATATTTTCCGCATCAAGCTTATCCGTGCAGCCTCTGTCTGTATACCATCCGGCAAAGTCATACCCGCTCCTGCTGATGTCTGTGACCGGTATGGTGTCGATCAGTTCATACCAGTATACCTCGCTGCCGTCGGCAGTTTCCCTCGCGTATTCATAAACACCGGTCTCGAAATTCCTTGTCCTCCCGTCGGCGGATACGCCTTCTGCATCCGGATCAAATATGCCGCCGTTGGCGCTGCAAACAATTTTGATCGTTGATTCTCCGATGATAACGGCAGTATCACCCTGTGCTTCCGCACGGACCTGTACGGGCAGGAAGCCTGCAGCGAGATACAGCGCAAGCAGGAATAACAGCAGTTTTCTCATAGTCCTGTTCCTCCCTGTTTATTTTATCATGACGGATCCTGTGTGATCAGCGGTCCTGCGGATTCAGGCAGACCCCGTTTTCATCAAATGCGAAAGCCTTGCCGTCGATCCGGACTGTGCCTGTGGCCATGATCCCGTTATCATCAAAATAATAATATTTGCCGCTGCCCAGTTTCAGCCAGCCGGTGATCATGAAGCCCTTGGATGTGAAATACCTCCAGCCGCCGGAGAATTTCTTCCAGCCGGTGAACATCACGCCGTCACTGTCAAACCAGTACCATTTGCCTTTGATCTTTTCCCAGCCCTCGGCACAGATGCCGCCGGATCTGAAATAGTACCACTTATTATTGATATTCTTCCAGCCGACCCGCATCCTGCCGTCTTCGCCGAAATAATACCAGTAATTATCGATCTTTTCCCAGTACGTCCTCATTTTTCCGTCCTGGCCGAAGTAGTACCATCTCCCGCTGACCTTATCCCAGTTGGTCGACATAGCGCCGTCGGACCGCAAATGGTAATACGTATCCCCGGCTTTCAGCCAGCCGGTGACCATCGCGCCGGTCTTTTTCAGATAATACCATTTGCCTTTGATCTTCTGCCATCCTGTACGCATCACGCCGTCAGATCCGAGCCAGTACCTACTGCTGCCGTCCGTGATCCAGCCGGTATCCATCGTGCCGCCTTTGTGGAAATGATAATACTTGCCGTCTATCTTCTCCCATCCGGTCGCCATCGCACCTGTGGACCGGAAGTAATAGGTGTCTTCGCCAAACGTCTGCCAGCCAGTCATCATGAGGCCGTCTTTATCGAGCATGTACCATTTCCCGTTATACTTTGCCCAGCCAATGATCATATAACCGTTCTTGCCAAAGTACCTGTAGCCCTCAGTAAAGCGCACCCAATAGGTACACATCCTGCCGTCTTTATCGAAATAGCACTTTTCATATGATCTGTTTTTTTCCCTGTCCAGTGTCTCCTGCCAGCCCGTCAGCATAACGCCGTCCTCGTCAAACAGATACCAGTAATCGCCGATCATGCGCCATCCCGTTACCATCTCGCCGCCGGATTTGAAATAGTGTTTCTTACCGTCGATCTCTGCCCAGTCATTCCTGACATTTACACCGTTATTCCTGAAGTAATACCAGGGTCCGCCGATCTTGTACAGACCTGTCACCATAATGCCTTCTTCATCCAGGAAGTAATATTTGCCATTGGTCTTTTTCCATGAATATTTCAGGTATTCAAACTCGGATACGCGGTACATCCAGCCCTTATCCGTCCTGATCCAGCCGAGCTTCATATCTTCCCATCCTGCATACAGATCCAGTTTTGACGGGAAACGGGTCGTCCTGCTCGTGACAAGTTTCTGTGTATGTCCATTGTCCAGATACCAGCCGGTAAAATCATGTTCCTTGTAATACAGGCCTTCACCGGAAGCCGCTTCGAGACTGTAGGTGGTGCTGCCGGAAGAATCTGTAATATGCACAGTTTCTGTTGCCCGCCGCGAAGTACGGTCGGAAGATACCCCGTCCAGCAGGGAAGCATCGAATTTTCCACCGCTTCCATGGTATACGACAGTGATCGTATAATCGCGGGCTTCGTATGTCTCCCCGGATTCCCCTGTTTCTTCAGCCATGACCCGCAAAGGCATCATGCCTGCTGCGATCAGCAGCGCAAGCAAAACCGATAACAGTTTCTTCATATTCATTTCCCTTTCTAATCATTCTGGAATCATCGTTCTTCAACCACATTTTATCATTGCGCAGACAGCGGAAAAATGGGCTGAACCGCCCATATGGTCCAGCCCGTATTTTCAATTGTTCATGGATTCTGGCAGACGCCGCTGCTGTTGAATATGTATGTCCTGGGACCGATCGTCATGGTTCCCGTGAGCATCTCACCGGAAGATTTTAAGTAATACCACTTGCCCCCGAGCTTAAGCCAGCCTGTCTTCATGACGCCGGAGGACTGGAAATAATACCACTTGGCGCCGATCTTCTTCCAGCCGGTGACCATCGCACCGCCGGAAAGGAAGTAATACCACTTTTTGGAGATCTTCTGCCATCCCGTCAGCATTGCCCCTGAACCGTTGAAGTAATACCATTTGCCGGAGATCTTTTTCCATCCGGTGACCATCTTCCCTTCGGATGTGAACCAGTACCACTTGCCGGAAAGCTTTTTCCAGCCGGTGACAGCCTCGCCGGAAGAAGCGAAATAATACCATTTGCCGCTGAACTTCTTCCATCCCCTGACCATATAGCCGGCCCCGTCGAAGCCGTAGTATTTCGTTCCGATCTTATAGACGCCGTCCCTGTAGTCTTTGCCTGCCTCCTTGGCGTATCTCCAGCCGTCGGAAGTTTTTCTCCAGCCCGGCTTCCAGCTTGTATCAGGGACCCATTTTGCGTAATATTCCGCATATTCCGGCGGGGTCAGGTAATCAGAGTATATGCCTCCTGTGAATTCATGCGTAAAACTGTTTTTCTCATCGGAAAAGTCGTCATACTGATACCAGCCGGCAAACTTGTATCCTGCTTTGTACAGGCCGGTCGATGACGGTTGGGCCAGGGGTTCAAAGACAAACACCCAGGGCGTATCCCATTCGGGCTCACCGTACTCATCCATTTCAGGCACGCCCTCTCCGTCATAATGACTGTGATCAAGGATCTCTGTAAGATACAGGACCATATTGCCGTCTTTCGATACATATCTGGGACAGTCGTTCATCCATTCATCATAATTGACCGATCCCCCGTTCAGATACAGGATAAAGCAGTAATTGTATTCCGAATCTTCGAGGAGACCGGCAGCGACATCATACGCATTGTCGTCATTCACATCGATCTCTTTGACTTTCCCGCTTTCAAATGTCTCTCCTTCTTCCCCTGTTTCTTCAGCCATGACCCGCAAAGGCATCATGCCTGCTGCGATCAGCAGCGCAAGCAAAACCGATAACAGTTTCTTCATATTCATTTTCCTTTCAAATCATTCTGGAATCATCGTTCTTCAACCACATTTTATCATTGCCTGAACAGCGAAAAAATGGGCTGAACCGCCCATATGGTTCAGCCCGTTTTATACTGATCAAGGATTCTGGCAGACACCGCTGCTGTTGAATGTGTATGTCTTCGAACCGATCTTTACTGTTCCTGTGACCATCGCACCGGAGGAATTGAAATAATACCACTTGCCCCCGAGCTTCAGCCAGCCGGTCTTCATGACACCGGAGAACTGGAAGTAATACCACTTGGCGCCGATCTTCTTCCAGCCGGTGACCATTGCGCCGCCGGAAAGGAAGTAATACCACTTCTTGCCGATCTTCTGCCATCCCGTCAGCATCGCCCCTGAACCGTTGAAGTAATACCACTTGCCGGAGATCTTGTTCCAGCTGGTGACCATCTTCCCCTCAGAGTTGAACCAGTACCATTTTCCGGAAAGCTTCTTCCACCCGGTCACTGCAGCGCCGGAGGAGGTGAAATAATACCATTTCCCGCTGAACTTCTTCCAGCCTTTGACCATGAAGCCTTTTGTGTCAAAACCATAGTATTTCTTACCGATCTTATAGACGCCGTTCGTGTAATCATTGCCTTTTTCCAGACTGTATTTCCAGCCTTTATCGACTTCCCTCCAGCCCTTCTTCCAGACTTCGATCCATTTTGCGTAATAATCCTGATGTATCGGTGCTCCGGCGTAATCATCGTTATCACCGCCGGTCATATCGTATCTGTAATAATATCCGAAAATGTTCTTTTCACCTTCAAAGGTATTATTCAGATACCAGCCGTCGAATTTATAGCCTTTCCTGGTCAGCCCTTCCGTTGCGGGCGGGTACACGACTGTATAGGAAATATCCATCCACTCATAATAATCATCTTCGCCTAATTCATATGAGTTATGTTCTTCTGTTTCTTCCAGAGTCTCTGTGCGGTAGACTACCCTCTGTCCGTCCTTGGAAACATACCTTATCACATCCGGTACCCATACGTCATAATCGATCGTGCCTCCGTTCAGATGACAGTCGACATAGAATGTATCCGTATATTCCTCGATCAGGTCGTCAAGGATCGCTTCCAGATCCAGTTCTTCCAGGCTTTCGATACTGCCGCTTTCAAATGTCTCTGCTGTCTCGCCGGTCTCCTCCGCACTGATCTGTACGGGCATCACTGCCGCAAGAAGCGCAAAAGCTGTCAATGATGTCAGTATTTTTCTTAACATGGTTTTTCTCCTTTCCTGTTATGGGTTCAGACAGACGCCGCTGCTGTCGAATGTATATGTCTTTGATCCGATCTTCCTTGTGCCTGTGACCATTTCGCCGGAAGATTTGAAGTAGTACCACTTGCCGGACAGTTTCATCCAGCTTTTCTTCATTGCGCCGGAAGCCTGGAAAAAGTACCACTTCCCGCCGATCTTCTGCCAGCCCCTTACCATCTCGCCGGAGCCCTTGAAATAAAACCACTTGCCGGATATCTTCTTCCAGCCTTTGACCATGATGCCGTCTGCATCGAACCAGTACCATTTGTTTGCGATCTTCTTCCAGCCTGTCACCATTGCACCGGAAGGCCTGAAGTAATGCCATTTGCCGGAGAATTTATACCAGCCCGTGACCATGATGCCGTTCAGGTCAAAGCCGTATTTCTTTCCGCCGATCTCATAGATACCGTCTGTATAGTAATCCGTTTCCGAAACGATATACATCCAGCCTTCACCCGTCTTTTTCCATCCGGTCTTGAACCACTTTGCATATACATGGAATTCATCCGGAAAGAATCCCGAGCTGTCTGTTTCAAGCTTCGCGGTGCCCTCTTTATCTGTATACCAGCCTGCGAATACATAACCGTTTCTGCCCAGGCCTGCAGTCGACGGTTCATCCTCGATGCGGTATCTGTAGATGTCGCCTTCAAGGTCGTCTTCAGGTTCGTATACCATGACGTCGATCTCATATGTACGCGTCTTTTTGTCATCGGATACACCGTCAGTTCCGGCAGGATCGAACAGTCCCCCGTTTGCGTGGCATATGACTTCGATCGTATACTCGTCAACGATATTGTAGGCTTCGTAAGTCTCCGGGGTCTCCCCCGTTTCCTCCGCAAGGATCTGCGCCGGCATCACCGTTGCGGACAGCAGTAACGAAAGAGCTGCTGTAAAGATTTTTCTGAACATACCGTTCCTCCTTCCTTATCAGGGATTCAGGCAGACGCCGCTGCTGCTGAATGTATATGTCTTCGAACCGATCTTCCTCGTGCCTGTGACCATGGCGCCGGAACTGTCGAGATAATACCATTTGCCGTTCAGTTTCAGCCAGCCTGTCTTCATGGCGCCGGAAGACTGGAAATAATACCATTTCCCGCCGATCTTCCTCCAGCCGGTGACCATTGCGCCGCCGGAAGCGAAGTAATACCACTTGCCGGATATCTTTTTCCAGCCTGTGATCATGATGCCGTTTGCATCGAACCAGTACCATTTATTTGAGATCTTCTTCCATCCCGTGACCATTGCGCCGTTAGAAACGAAATAGTGCCATTTGCCGTTGAATTTATACCAGCCTGTGACCATGATGCCGTTCAGGTCAAAACCGTATTTCTTCCCGTTGATCTCGTAGATATCATCCGTGAAATAATCCATCTCGGAGGCATAATACATCCAGCCTTCACCTGTCTTCAGCCATCCTTTCTCAAATATCCATTTTGCATACAGGTTGGGATAATCGTAATAGCCTGTATAGTTTTCGGTCTCAAGTTCATTTTTCAGATCCTTATCCGTATACCATCCGCCGAACCTGTAATTTTTCCTGCTCAGGCCTTCTGACAGCGGTTCGGGGTCAATTGTATATTTGAAATGGTGTTCTTCTTCTTCATCATCGTCCTCAAAGAGGATCACTTCCAGCAGCGTATTCCTTTTTGTCCCGTCCTTGCTGACACCGTCTGCCTTGGCAGGATCGAATTTTCCCCCGTTCGCGTAACATGTGACTTCAAGTGCGTACTCATCCGTGATGTAGTAATAATCAAATGTATCTGCTTCTTCACCCGTCTCTTCGGCACGGATCTGCAGCGGCATCACTGCCGCAAGAAGCGCAAAAGCTGTCAATGATGTCAGTATTTTTCTTAACATAGTTTTTCTCCTTTCCCGCTACGGGTTCGTGCAGACGCCGCTGCTGCTGAAAGTGTAGGTCTTCGAACCGATCTTCCTTGTGCCTGTGACCATGGCACCGGAGGATGTGAAATAATACCACTTGCCGCTGAGCTTCAGCCATCCCGTCTTCATTGCGCCGGAGGACTGGAAATAATACCATTTCCCGCCGATCTTCTTCCAGCCGGTGACCATTGCGCCGCCGGAGGTAAAGTAATACCACTTTTTGGCGATCTTCTGCCAGTCTGTCTGCATAACGCCGGAGGAATTGAAGTAATACCATTTTTTGGAGATCTTCTTCCAGCCTGTGACAGCTGCACCGGAGGAGGCGAAATAATACCATCTGCCGAATTTCTTCCAGCCTTTCACCATGAATCCGTCTGCGTCGAAACCGTAGTATTTCGCACCGATTTTGTAAACGCCGTTCTTATAGTCGCTGCCTTCTTCCTGACTGTATTTCCAGCCCTTGTCGACTTCCCTCCAGCCTTTCTTCCAGACCTCTTTCCATTTTGCGTAGATATGCGTTTCTTCCAGGTATTCTTCATCATCCATCGAAGAACTGAACGGTTCAGAGTATTCCGCGTCGCGGTACCAGCCGTCAAATACATGCCCTTTTCTTGAAAGTCCTTTGTTTTCCGGCGGTATATCCAGTGTATTTACATAGACCTCATCGCCTTCGTTTTCATCTCCCAGAGCATGGCTCTCGACCAGGGTTTCATACGTCATTGTTTCCCTGTCATCAGAGACGGTGCCGAGCAGTGCTTTTTCCGGATCAAATACACCGCCGGCTGCGTGGCATACGATCGTGATCGTATATGCATAGTCTTCAAACTGTTCAGCACTCTCACCTGTTTCTTCCGCCCTGAGCTGCACGGGCATCACTGCAGTCAGAAGCATAAATGCTGTCAATGATATCAGTATTTTTCTTAACATGGTTTTCCTCATTTCCGATTAAGGGTTCAGACAGACGCCGCTGCTGCTGAATGTGTATGTCTTCGAGCCGATCTTCCTTGTGCCTGTGACCATGGCGCCGGAGCTGTCGAGATAGTACCATTTGCCGCTGAGTTTCAGCCATCCCGTCTTCATCACACCGGAAGACTGGAAATAATACCACTTGCCGCCGATCTTCTTCCACCCGGTGACCATAGCGCCGCCGGAAGTAAAGTAATACCATTTGCCGGAGATCTTCTGCCAGCTCGTGACCATCGCGCCGGACCCTTTGAAGTAATACCACTTACCGCTGAGCTTCTTCCAGCCTGTTGTCATATTGCCGGAAAGATCAAAGTAATACCATTTCCCGGAGATCTTTTCCCAGCCTGTCGCCATAACGCCGGAAGACAGGAAGTAATGCCATATACCGTCGAATTTTTTCCAGTCTTTGACCATGTAGCCGTCTTCATCAAAGCCGTACTTTTTGCCGCCGATATCATAGATGCCGTTCGTATAGTCATCGCCGATCACCTGGCAGTATCTCCAGCCTTTGTCTGTTTCCCTCCAGCCGATCTTCGCTATTTCATTCCATGCGGCATACACCTCGATCTCATCTTCGTATTTGTCGACCCCGGGCATACCGTCGAATTCACCTTCCGCCTCTTCGTTGATATACCATCCGGCGAATTTGTACCCTTTCCTGCTGATGCCCTTTTTCGGAGGCATATTGATCAGGAAAGACTCATAGTACGGGTCATCCCCTTCATCCGCGAGGTTCTCATACAGGACCTTACCCGTGTAGGTAAGTGTCTTTTTATCTTCGGATACTTCTCCCTCAGAGATCTTGCTTGCATCAAAAACACCGTCACCGGCATGACAGATGATCGTTATGTAGTAATACTCGTCGTCATTTTCAAAAGTTACCGCTGTTTCACCTGTCTCTTCCGCATTTGCCTGTACAGGCAGGAAGCCGAAAACGATGAACAGTGCCAGTAAAACGGATAACAGTCTGCGCATAATTGTTCTCCTTCCTCTGATCGTTTCAGTTAATTATGTATATCCGGCTAAGTACTTACATTTTAACATCTGTATACATGTGAATCACAGGAACACAGGTGAAAATGGGCCGAACCGCCCATGCCGTGCAGCCAAAAAAAGTGAAAGGATTCACTTTCACTTTAAATCTGACTGCCGGGGCAAATGCCTGTTTACGGGTTCAGGCATGCACCGGAACTGCTGAATTCATATGTTTTGGATCCGATCTTCCTTGTGCCTGTGACCATCGCACCGGAAGATGTGAAGTAATACCACTTGCCGCCGAGTTTCAGCCAGCCTGTCTTCATGACACCGGAAGACTGGAAATAATACCATTTGCCGCCGATCTTCTTCCACCCGGTGACCATTGCGCCGCCGGAGGTAAAATAATACCACTTTTTGGCGATCTTCTGCCACCCCGTCAGCATCGCCCCTGAACTGCCGAAGTAATACCACTTGCCGGAGATCTTCTGCCAGCCTTTGAGCATCCTGCCGTAGGATTCCATGTAATACCATTTTCCCCCGATCTTCTTCCAGCCTGTCACCATTGCACCGGAAGATGTGAAATAATACCAGTCGCCGTCATATTTATACCAGCCGGTCACCATAATACCGTTCTTATCGAAACCGTACATCTTGGGGCCGATCGTATAAATACCGTTTTTATAGATCTCGCTTTCCGATACATTGTAGATCCAGCCGTCATCGGTCTTTTCCCATCCGGGTTTGAACTCTGTCCATTTTGCATACAGATAGAGCTTTTTCGGGAAGCTCTCGTTCTCTTTATTATGCTCCAGCTTCTGCGTGCATTCTTCATCATAGTACCAGCCTTTGAATTTATAGCCGTCCCTGGTCACGCATTCTTCAAAAGTCCCGGCGACATTTGTAATGGCATACCAGTCATACGCTTCCCCTTCATCATCGTCAATAGAACTTTCTGTTTCGACCCACTGGACACTGTAGGCTTTTGATCCGTCATCCGTCACAGAAGCGAAATACTTGTAATCCTGGATGAATACTCCCCCGCAGGCATGGTATACGAGCAGGATCTCATACCCTTCGTCATCCTCTTCCAGCTCATATTCAAAATCATCCTCTTTCAGGGGCAGGATTTCCGCATTTACGGGTATTACCGTGAAAAACATAAAGAACGCCGTTACGGCTATGAAAAGTCTCTTTATCATACCAAACTCCTCCAGGTGATTATTCCCGATCCTCTTCTTATTTTATTTAAGCATATTCCTTTGCGTAATCAAATGGGCCGGAGCGCCCATACCGGGTACACCGCAAAAAAAGTGAAAGCCTGATCACTTTCACTTCTGATACTGTTTTGTCCAGTTCAGGGCTTTCTGCAGATACTGCCCTGTCCAGCTTTCCTTAACTTCTGCGACCTGCTCGGGCGTGCCCTGCGCAACGATCGTGCCGCCGTTGTCGCCGCCTTCCGGGCCGAGGTCGATGATCCAGTCCGCAGATTTGATCACATCCAGGTTATGTTCGATCACGATCACGGTATCGCCGTTGTCGGCGATCCTCTGCAGCACTTCGATCAGACGCTTGACGTCATCTGTATGCAGACCGGTCGTCGGCTCATCCAGGATGTATACCGTCTTGCCTGTCGCCCGCTTCTGCAGTTCGCTGGAGAGTTTGACACGCTGCGCTTCACCGCCGGAGAGCGTTGTGGACGACTGTCCGAGCTTGATATAGCCGAGACCTACATCATAGAGGGTCTGCAGCTTGTTTTTGATGCGCGGATGGTTCGAGAAGAATACGAGCGCTTCTTCAACAGACATCTCCAGGACATCATAGATATTCTTTCCCTTATAGGTGCACTGCAGTGTTTCTTCGTTGTACCGTTTCCCGTGACACACTTCACACGGTACATATACATCCGGCAGGAAGTTCATTGAGATCGTCTTGACGCCGTCTCCCTGGCAGGCTTCGCACCTGCCGCCTTTGGTATTAAAAGAGAACCTGCCCTTTTCATAACCGCGCATGCGCGCTTCGGGCGTCTTCGCGAATACGTCCCTGATCTCATCGAATACGCCGGTATAGGTAGCCGGGTTGGAACGGGGCGTCCTGCCGATCGGGTCCTGGTCGATCTGCACGAGCTTGTCGATATTCTCCAGGCCTTTGACAGACTTATGTTTTCCGGGCCTTACACGCACCCTGCCGAGATTCTGCAGGACGGCCTTCATGAACACTTCATTGACAAGCGTGCTCTTCCCGGAACCGGATACACCGGTCACCAGGACGAGTTTGCCAAGCGGGAACCTGACGTTGATACCTTTCAGGTTATGCTCGGCTGCGCCTTTGATCTCCACATATTTGCCTGTGCCTTTTCTGCGCTTTGCGGGGACAGGGATGATCTTTTTGCCGGAAAGATACTGTCCGGTGATCGAAGCCTCGCAGTTTTTGATATCTTCAGGCGTGCCGTTCGCGATGACCTCGCCGCCGTGGATGCCTGCGCCGGGACCGATATCCACGATCCAGTCGGCACTGAGCATCGTTTCCTCATCATGCTCGACAATGATCAGGCTGTTGCCGAGATCACGCATGTTTTTCAGTGTTTCGATCAGTTTTGAATTGTCCCTCTGGTGCAGGCCGATCGACGGCTCATCCAGGACATACAGCACGCCGGAAAGACGTGAACCGATCTGCGTCGCAAGACGGATCCTCTGTGCTTCGCCGCCGGAAAGGGTCCCTGCAAGCCTGTCGAGCGTCAGGTATTCCAGTCCCACGTCGCGCAGGAACGTCAGCCTGTTCCGGATCTCCTTCAGTACGAGGTCTGCGATCTTTGTCTTCTCTTCACTGAGTTCAAGATGTTCCATCCAGTCCAGCGCATTCAGTACGGAAAACGACGTGAATTCACAGATATTTTTATCCCCCACTTTGACGCTGAGCGCCTGGCGGTTGAGTCTCTTCCCGCCGCAGGACGGGCACGGTGATTCGACCATGAACGAGTGATACCATTCCTTGGACATCGAAGAAGTCGTCTGCACATATCTTCTTTCGATCATCGTCTTGACGCCCTCGATATAATCGTTGCGGACATACTGGTTGCCGCCGGAGGAAGCGATCGTGTATTTGATCGGCTTGTCGCTGCCGTAGAGCACTGCGTCCAGCTGTTTCTTTGTGAAGTCTTTGATCGGTGTATCTTCGTCGATCTTATACGCGTTCATCAGCACCTTGAACGTCTGCCACTCGATATTGTCCGTATCGACGATATTCTTATAGTACCGGATGCCGCCCTGGCGGATCGTTTTTGTCTTATCCGGGATCAGGTTGTCCACGTCCACCTCTTCCGTGATGCCTAATCCGTGACATGTGTCGCAGGCACCGATCGGGGCATTGAACGAGAACAGGCGGGGCTCCAGGTTCGGAACGGTGAATCCGCAGATCCTGCATGCGAAATGGGAAGAAAAGATCAGTTCCTCATCCCCTGCAAGCACGACTGCCTTTCCGTCCGCCGTATTCAGGGCGATGTCGATCGAATCATGGATGCGGCTCCTGTTTGCGTCTGACTTGATGATCCTGTCGATCACGACATCGATGTCATGGCGTGAATTCTTTTCCAGCATGATGTCGTCTTCCAGCATCTTGATCTCGCCGTCGACGCGGACACGTACGAAACCGTCCTTCATCAGCTTGTTGAAGGTATCACGGAAGGTGCCTTTCCTGTTGCGGATGATCGGCGCCATGACAGTCAGCCTTGTCCTGTCTTCAAGCTTCATGATCGCTTCGACGATCTCGGTGATCGTCTGCCCGGTGATCGGGATGTTGTGGTTCGGACAGTACGGGGTGCCTGTCCTCGCATACAGAAGACGCAGGTAGTCATAGATCTCCGTGACGGTGCCTACCGTGGACCGCGGGTTGTTGGACGTTGTCTTCTGGTCGATCGAGATCGCAGGCGAAAGGCCTTCGATCAGCTCGACGTTCGGTTTTTCCACGCCGCCCAGGAACATGCGTGCATAAGCGGAAAGGGATTCCACATAACGGCGCTGGCCTTCTGCGTAGATCGTATCAAATGCCAGACTGGTCTTGCCGGAGCCGGAAAGCCCGGTCATGACGACCATTCTGTTTTTCGGGATCTCCAGCGAGATGTTCTTCAGATTGTTCTCTTTCGCGCCGCGAATGATAAGTTTATCTGTGACCATTACTTCTTTGCCTCCTCATAGAGGTCATTCAAAAGGACCCATGCTTCACGGGGGGACATATCCTCGGGATCCCTCTGCATGATCTTCTCCATGACTGCCTCTGTTTTCGGATCGGGTCTGTTCATCTCGATGAGCTGGTAGCTCTGCTGAACGACCCTCTTTTTGGATTCAAGCTCCTTCTGCAGGCCCTTGGCCCTGTCCAGTACGGATTCGGGCAGGCCGGCAAGACGGGCTACATTGATGCCGTAGGAGTGTCCTGCGGCACCGTCTTTTACTTTATACATGAAGGTGACCTTTTCATTGTCCTCCTTCACGACGACATGGACATTGCGGATGCAGCCGATACTGTCGGCGACCGCAGTCAGTTCATGATAATGCGTGCTGAAAAGCGTCTTTGCGTGTATGCATGCCGCGATGTATTCGATCATTGCCTGCGCCAGCGCCATGCCGTCATAGGTGCTGGTGCCCCTGCCGATCTCATCGAACAGGATCAGGGAATGCTCTGTCGCTTCCTGCAGGGCACGGTTGGCTTCCGTCATCTCGACCATGAACGTCGACTGTCCGGAAAGGATATCATCCGATGCGCCGATACGCGTAAAGATCTTGTCAAAAACAGGCATCGTGCATTTCTTCGCAGGTACGAAGCAGCCGATCTGCGCCATGATGATGATCAGGGCAGTCTGGCGCATATAGGTGGATTTACCGCCCATGTTCGGTCCTGTGATCAGCAGGATAGAACGCTCCCTGTCCAGCTCGATGGAGTTCGCTACATAGCGGGGATCCTTCATCATGTCATCCAGGATCGGATGCCTGCCGCCGGTGATCTGAAGCTTGTCGTCGCTGAATTCAGGCCGGACATAGCCGTGTGAAGCGGATACTTCCGCAAGTGCGCAGTAGCAGTCTGTTTCCGCGAGCATCTTCGCAAGCTTCTGCAGCAGGGGCAGATATCCCCTGATATCTTCCAGCAGCTGTGCAAACAACTGTTTTTCAATGCGTACTGCATTCTCTTCCGCATGCAGGATCGCATCTTCCTTTTCTTTCAGTTCCTGGGAAATAAAGCGTTCGTTGTTCGTCAGCGTCTGCTTGCGGACATAGCCCCACTCATCCTTCACCTGCTGCGCCGCCACCTTCGAGATCTCGATATAATAGCCGAATACCTTGTTGTATCCGATCTTCAGCGTCTTGATGCCGGTCCTCTCCCTTTCCTTCGCTTCGAGGGAAGCGATGAAGTTCCTGCCGCTGCGCTGGATCGCGCGGGCTTCATCAAGCTGCGCGTTGTATCCGTCGCGGAACATGCCGCCGTCGGACATCTGCACAGGGGGATTGTCCACAAAGGCATCCTTCAGCTTCGCGTACAGTTCATCCAGGGGATCCGTATCCGCGTAAACGGAGAATTCCTCCGACCGGATCAGGGACAGGATCTGCGGCACCTCGGCGAGTGTCTTGGTCAGGCGCAGACAGTCAACGGCATTCGCCGTATTCATGGCGCATCTGGCGATCAGTCTCTGCAGGTCGTAGATATTTCCCAGGGCTGTCTTGAGCCTGTCGCGCTTCATGAAATTGCGCATGAGCCACTGCACCCTGCTGTAGCGCAGTTCGATCTCTTCCCGGTCTGTCAGGGGTTTCTCGATCCATCTGCGAAGCTGTCTGGAACCCATTGCGCATCTGCACTTGTCCAGGAAAGACCACAGCGTTACGGCCCTGGCAGTATCATGCAGGGGTTCGCACAGTTCGAGGTTCAGAGCGGTCGCATGATCCATGTACAGGACTTCGTTCTCTTTTTCGATCGTGACTGCCTGCAGATGAGCAAGCATATGTTTCTGTGTGGCTTCCAGGTAGTTGAGCAGTCTGCCGTATGCGGAAAGATCATAGTCCTTCTGCAGACCGTCTGTCAGGGGCAGGTATACATCTTTGATTCCCGTATCGTCGCAGTAGGAGATCATGACCTGCATCTCACGCAGGGAATGCACGATCTTTTCCCGGAAATCCTTCGGTATGACGATCTCACGGATATTGTTGCGCATGACAGCCTGGATCAGCGCGGCATCCCTGTGTTCCGTATTCTCGATGAAATTCTCGCCTGTGCTCATTTCCGCTGCGGCGAGGGCGTATCCGTGACCGTAGTCCGTTACGGCAGCGATATAGACAGATGCTTTCTCATCCGTGATCTCATCCATGACTGTACCCGGAGTGATCACGCGGATAACATCCCTTTCGACGATGCCTTTGGCCAGCTTCGGGTCCTCCATCTGTTCACAGACAGCTACCTTGTAGCCTCTCTGCACAAGTCTCTGGATATAGCCTGCAGCCGCATGATACGGGATGCCGCACATCGGGACCCTTTCCGGAACACCTGCATTCTTTCCTGTCAGGATCAGGTCCAGTTCCCTGCTGGCAGTCTTCGCGTCATCAAAAAACATCTCATAAAAATCGCCCAGTCTGTAAAAAAGGATCGCATCTTCATACTGCTTTTTTACATCCAGATACTGCATCATCATCGGGGTATATTTCTCTGCCATTCTCTACCTCTGCACAAAGTCAATACATTATATCACAACATAAGTATTCCCATACGGAAATGACTGAAAGAGCATCCGTTCTGTTCCGGATACTCTTTTTCGGGCCTATTGTTTTTTCGGGAAATATGTGTTTCGGATCGTTTCGGGGATCTCTTTTCTGCCGTCATAATACAGATCGTCATCCGCTGTAATATGACGGTCGACCCTTGCCGGCACGCCCAGTGCAACACAGTTTTCCGGTATGTCTTTCGTGACGACGCTCCCGGCACCGATGATCGAATTATCACCGATCGTGACACCGGCCAGGATGACTGCGCCTGCGCCGATCCATACGTTCGTGCCGATGTGTACCGGTTTGTTGTACTGCAGACCGTTTCTGCGCAGTTCGGGGGAAAGCGGGTGTTCCGCTGTATTGACGCTGACATTGGGACCGAACAGCGTATTGTCGCCGATCGTGATATCCGCGTCATCTACGAACGTACAGCCGAAGTTGAAGAATACATTCTTCCCGACATGGACGTTCTTCAGTCCCCAGTTGGCATATACAGGGGGGATGATATACAGGCCTTCGCCGTATGTGCCCATGATATCCTTCAGCATCTCTTCCCTCTCAGCCAGGCCTTCCGGCGTATCGTCGGTCCGGTTGAATTCATTCAGTTTCTGCACAAGACTGTGCTGGTAGGCGATCAGTTCATCATCCATGGCATTGTACAGAACGCCGTTGTTCAGTGTTTCCTTGAATTCCTTCAGTTTTTCTTCTGTGATCATACCTTCTCCTGTTCATTCGATAATTGTTTTTCCATAACGTCATAACACAGATGGTCCCCGTATCCTGTTTCGATGCAGTGATACGCAGTCTCCCTGTAGCCGCGTTTCAGATATATGCCCTTTGCGGGCAGCGAAGCGTCCAGTACGGCAGTATCATATGTTTCAAAGATCTTCTTTTCCGCCAGGTCCATCAGCTGCCTGCCGTAGCCCCTGTGCTGGAATGCGGGAAGCACGAACAGCCTGCAGATCTCATTCGCGGATACCGTCACCGTACCGGCAGGGATGCCGTCCTCTTCAAGCAGGAACACCTTCCCTTCGGCTATGTCCCTTACGATCTTTTCCTCTGTATGGTGTGCACTGAAAAAGCGTACTGCACCCTGCGGATAATACTTCGGATATACAGCAGCGATCGTCGCCTGCACGATACCGCTGACTGTCCCGGTGTCTTTGATCCCTGCTTTTCTGATCTCCATCATGTTACTCCGCTTTATACCTATAACTGTATCAAAAGGGAACCCTTTCAGGTCCCCTGTCATTCAACATTCCGGATCGCTTTGCGCATCACTTCATTGATACCCTTGCGGATCATCGTACTGGAAGCGCCGAAGCACAGCGTATATCCTGCCCTGGTCTCAAATACACGTATCGAGCCAAGCTTTCTGAGTTTGCTGAGATTGATCTTTTCGGGATCGTACACATTGATCGTCAGCTGGGAAAGGTTGGACTGGATCATCTTGATATTCTCGGTCCCGCCGAAGGCTGCGAGCGTCGCATTGACTGCCCTTTCCTTGTCACCGGTGTTGAACAGGTCCAGCGCAAGGTAACGGAAGCAGATCCTCACCGCCAGGAAATAGATGACCGTCGAGATCACACCGACGATGCAGATCCGGATGAGTGTTGGCTGCAGCGAAGGATACCGGAGATAGGTCAGGAATTCAGGCAGTGTGCCGGGCAGGGCGCTGAGCGTAAGTGTCTCCGCTGTCTGGTAGCCCAGGTATACATGCATCGTATGCAGGACTGCATACAGCACGCCCGTATAGGCAAGATGGAAGCAGTACAGCAGCGGGCATAACAGCAGCAGCATCAGCTCAAGCGGAAGCAGTGTCCCCGATACAAGCGACGCGATCGTCGCAAGTACGCAGAATACCCTCTTCTTCCTTCTGTCCATGGCATCCGTACTCAGGGAGAACATGCCCCAGATCATGCCGGGGACAGCGAATATATTCAGTACATAATACGGTGTGAAGAACCTTCCCGCGATCCCTGTCAGCGCATTCGCAGACAGCTGGCTCGTCCAGATCACGGCATCCCCCGTTACCGGCGAACCTGCCAGGTTGACCCAGCTGCCGCCGTTGACGCCGTACCAGAAGGGCTGGCGGATCAGTGTTCCAAGGTTCAGTGTCCCGAGGAACCTGTCCGTGATGCCGTACAGCGCAAGATTGATCGGGTTCGTCGTATCCGCCGTGATGAAGCTCACGATCTTCTGAATGCCTGCCAGCACATGCGGCCAGACAAGCGCGATACCGAATCCCGCAAGGGATGAGAACAGGATCGTCCGCAGCGTTACCGTACTTTCCTTGGATACGAATGAGAAGAAACCGTACTCATTCCTGTTGCGCGAGCGGTTGAAGGACCCGAGTGTTATGAATGCAACGATCATCGCACCGATCAGGCCTGTCTGGATCGGATAGCGCATGACGCTGTCTGTCCCGCCTGTCGCATAGGATATGCCCAGGATGCTGGAAAAGGCGCCGGAAGGCATGGACTGGCTCGCGAACATCATCGTCGAGATCAGATATGCCGCATAACCTGCAATGGCAGCTACGAGCGAAGTACCGCTTCCGCCCCTTCTGGCGGAGAGCCGGATCAGCATCAGGAACGGGAAATTGATCACCATGAACTGGGCTGTCCTGTAGATGACCCTGATGAAATTCAGCACATACCCGTTTTTGACAACGTCATCCACGCCGAATACAGGGTTGATCAGGATATTGGTGATGCCCATCAGCAGGACAGCAAAAAAGATCACTTCGATCGTTGTTTTCAATACTTCATAAAAAGAGTGCAGATTTCGCATTGAATACCTCTCGTCTGTACATTGTACCACATATGCGAAAAAAAGGATGGATGCCCATCCTTAAATTGTTCAGCTGATCTTTGTGCCGGGTTCAAGCCCGTTGACTTCGACCACGCAGATCTGTTTATCATTCTTGCCTGCCAGCAGCATGCCCATGGATTCAACGCCGCGGATCACTGCAGGCTTGAGGTTGCAGATGACGACGATCTTCTTGCCCATGACCTGGCCGGGCGTATAGCTCTGTGCCAGACCGGATACGATCTGTCTGGGCTGCTTTTCACCGACATCGACCTTCAGGACGAACAGCTTGTCCGCATTGGGATGTCTCTCGCAGCTGAGCACTTTGCCGACACGCAGATCGATCTTTTCGAAATCGGCGATATCGACAGGCTGCTTCTTCTCCGCTTCCTTCTTCGCCTCTTCCTGCTTGACGCGCTGGGCTTCCTCGACCTTTGCGAGGACTTCCTTCTCATTCAGTCTCGCAAAGAGGATCTCCGGCTTTTCGATGACGTTGATGCCTGTTTCGAGTCTGCCGAATGTATCGATCGTATCGTAGTCCCTCATCGTCGTATTGATGCCGTTCAGGATCTTTTCGCTCGTTTCCGGCAGATACGGCCGCAGCAGCACCGCAGCGATCCTGACGCATTCGAGCAGGTTGTACAGGACAGTTGCGAGTCTGCCGAGCTTGTCCGGGTCCTTTGCCAGTGCCCAGGGCATCGTCTCATCGATGTACTTGTTGCATCTGGAGAAGAGGTCAAGGATATCCTGGATCGCATCCGCGACACGGAGCTCATCCATCTTCTCATTGACAGAGCGGACTGTATCCATTGCGAGCTGCTTCAGTTCGTCATCGACCGGCTCGGTCGTATTCGTATTCGCAACGAGGCCGTTGAAATACTTGTTCTGCATGGACAGCGTACGGTTGACCAGGTTGCCGAGGTTGTTTGCGAGATCGCTGTTGATCCTTTCGATCATCAGCTCATATGTGACACGGCCGTCCTGTGCGAAAGGCATCTCATGCAGCATGATGAACCTGACAGCGTCGACGCCGAACAGGTCGACCAGGTCATCCGCATAGATGACGTTGCCTGTGCTCTTGGACATCTTGCCGTCGCCGATCAGCAGCCACGGGTGGCCGAATACCTGCTTGGGCAGGGGGATATCCAGCGCCATCAACATGATCGGCCAGTAGATCGTATGGAATCTGACGATGTCCTTGCCGATCAGGTGCAGGTCTGCAGGCCAGTATTTCCTGAAGAGCTCGTCATGATTGCCGTCGCAGTCATAGCCGAGTCCGGTGATATAGTTTGACAGTGCGTCGATCCATACATAAACGACATGGTCCGGATCGAAGTCAACGGGGATGCCCCATTTGAAGGATGTCCTGGAAACACACAGATCCTGGAGACCGGGTCTCAGGAAGTTGTTGAGCATCTCGTTCTTCCTGCTCTCCGGCTGGATGAAATGCGGATGTTCCTCGATGTACCGGATCAGCCTGTCCGCGTAATTGGACATCCGGAAGAAGTAAGCTTCTTCCGCCATCGGTTTGACTTCGTGACCGCAGATCGGGCATTTCCCGTCTTCTGTCAGCTGGGATTTCGTATAGAACGCTTCGCATTCCTGACAGTACATGCCTTCATACTGTCCTTTATAGATATCGCCCTGGTCATAGAGCTTTTTGAAGATCTTCTGGATCTGTCTCTCATGATACGGGTCCGTCGTACGGATGAACTTGTCATAGGAGATGTTCATGCAGTCAAACTGTCCCTTGATGATGCCTGCGATCTCGTCGACGAATTCCTTCGGCGTCATGCCTGCCTTGTTCGCGCGTTCTTCGACCTTCTGGCCGTGTTCATCCGTCCCGGTCTGGAAACGGACGTCGAAGCCTGTCATCCTCTTGTAGCGGGCAATGGCGTCTGCGAGAACGATCTCGTAAACGTTGCCGATATGCGGCTTGCCGGAAGTATAAGCGATCGCCGTCGTAATATAATAAGGTGTTTTGTTTTCCATAACTTCCCTCCTCAAAGACACATGAAAAATCTGTGCATATACCAGACAATTATAGAAGAGTTTGATTCATTTGCATAGTGTTTTCAGATGCCTGTGCAGTATACTGATTGTATTCGGAAAGGTAAAGATAATCATGCCATGCACAACGATACTGGCCGGCAGGAGGGCCACTTTCGACGGTTCGACGATGACCGCCAGAAACGAGGATTCCGCTTCCGGAACGTTTAATTCAAAGAAGTTCACAGTCGTGCTCCCCGAAGACCAGCCGGCTGTCTATCATTCCGTGATCTCCAAATGCGAGATCCCGCTGCCCTCCGACCCGCTGCGCTATACGGCAATGCCCAACGCGACGGATGAAGAAGGGATCTGGGCAGCTGCCGGCGTCAATGCGAAGAATATCTCCATGACCGCGACGGAGACGATCACGTCCAATGAGCGTGTCCTTGCGGCGGACCCGCTTGTCAAGACCGGTATCGGCGAAGAGGATATGGTCACGGTCACGCTGCCGTATATCAGCTCTGCAAGGGAAGGCGTCATCCGGCTGGGCAGCCTGCTGGAGACCTACGGCACCTACGAGATGAACGGCATCGCCTTTCAGGATATCAATGAGGTCTGGTGGCTGGAAACGGTCGGCGGGCACCACTGGATCGCAAAGCGCGTGCCGGATGACCATTATGTCATCATGCCGAACAGTTTCGGCATCGACCAGTTTGACCTGAAGGATGCCTTTACAAAGAAGAAGGATCATATGTGTTCGCAGGACCTGCGCAGTTTTATTGCGGACAACCATCTCGACCTGACATATGATGATACATTCAACGCAAGGCTGGCATTCGGTTCCCATACGGACGCCGACCATGTATACAACACCCCGCGCGCCTGGTACGCGCAGAGATATTTCAACCCGAAGGATACGTCCTATACGCCGTACAGCGACGATATCCCCTGGTCCCGGAAACCGGAACATAAGATCACGGTCGAGGATGTCAAATATGTGCTCTCTTCGCATTACCAGTCCACGCCGTACGACTGCTATGCGAAAAGCGGCGATCTTTCCCTGAAGGGATCGCTTCGTCCCATCGGCATCAGCCGGAACAACTTCCTTTCCCTCGTACAGATCCGCCCGTATGTGCCCGATGCGTACCGTACGGTCGAATGGATCGCTTTCGGCTCCAATGTATTCAACGCCTTCGGCCCCCTGTATGCGAATATCGATCATGCGCCGAAATACTTTGGGAATACCTGCGGCACGGTAACGACGGAAAGTTTCTACTGGGCGAACCGCATCATTGCCGCGCTGGCAGATCCCCATTTCTCGGAATGCGCCGCTGACATCGGGAGATACCGGCAGGCCGTGCAGGCGGAAGCGCTGCACATCATCCTGGAATATGACAGGAAACCGCGGACAGCGATCATGGAGACCAATGAAGAAGCCAATGCAGCGATCGAAAAACTCGTTCGTGAAAAGACGGACAGCCTGCTGGACAAGGTCCTGTATAAAGCCAGCTGCCGGATGAAGAACGGCTTCAGCAGGTCCGATGGCTGAGATCGGCATCCGCCACCACGCTGTTCTTTACGCGCTGCTTGCGAAGCATACGTTTGCGAAGTATGCCGACGCAGCAGACAGGATCCGCGTATTCACGGAACAGTACGGCCTGAAGCGCGGCCGCCGGATGGCTGCGAACGCTCTTGCGCAGGGGGATCCGTGCGATATGACATCCTTCTTCATCTACGGGGAATGGAGTCCTGCCGGCTCCTGCAACGAGTCGGAAATGCACTATGCAGCGGATTCATCCGTATCGGAAGTACATGTCTGTGCCTGGTTTGAAGCCTGGAAGGAATACGGCCTCGAGGAATACGGCAGACTGTACTGCCGGTATATCGATAAGGCGATCGCGGAGGGGTTCGCAGGATCGTTCACCCTCACGGTCAGGGAAGCATTCGGCTATGGGGATGGACGCTGCATATTCTTCTGGGACAAAGCCTGTGATACGGACAGGTTATCCGAAGCACGAAAAAAGAACGGTCAGAGATACATCCATCCGTTCTCGTTCCACGCACAGGAACTGATCGATACATACCGTGAAGTCTTCCCGGAAGACGAAGGCATCATCGATCAGGCAAAAGACTCTTTTTCACAGCTGTTCGGCTTCAGTCTATGATGCCGAAATGCCGCATGGCATTCACCAGGCCGTGTTCGCTGATATCGTCTGTCACGTAATCGGCAGCCTGCTTCAGCTCATCCGCGGCATTGCCCATCGCAACGCCCGTTTCACATGCGTTCAGAACACTTGCGTCATTCATGGAATCCCCGAATGCGTAAGTGTTTTTCATATCATGACCGAGGAGCTTCAGGATCTCCCGGGCACCGCTGCCTTTATCGATGCCTTTTTTCGTGATCTCGCCGATCGTGCGCCCGTCCCTGCCGTACGATGCGGTCGTGGATACGTAATCCAGACCGGGATGGAGCTGACGTACGAATTCCTTCTCGATATCCTCATGGTCGAACAGCACGTCCACTTCCAGCAGGGGATCGGAGGGATCATAGTCCTCGAAGCGGCGCAGACCCATTTCTGCCGCTGTCTGTTCTGCCGGGACGCCGGTCCTTTCCGCGATCTTTTCCATCATGCCGTACATCATCTCATACTGGCTGCCGGTCGCATAGAATCCGGTCTCGGAAGCTGCCAGCATATCGCCTTTATAGCCGAGCACGGTTTTGAACAGCCAGTCCCTGGCTTCGTCCGGCAGCGGCTGCAGGACAGACTCCTGTCCCTCGATCAGGATGCCGGCACCGTCGGAATACACATACCCCTTCATGCCGATATTGCGGAACTCGCGGAGCCCGCTCAGGTTACGGCCGGAAGAGACGAAGCTGTAATACCCGTTCTTTTCCGCATCCCGGATCGCCTGCAGGACCTCCTCCTCCAGGCCTTTGTTATGGTAGCTGTCCACCAGTGTCCCGTCTATGTCAAAAAACAGTGCGCCTTTATAATTCATTCCCCCGGTCCTTTCATCATTTCCGTGATCGTAAATCTGCCGTCATCATACGAAAAACGGAAGATCCCTGCATTCGGCATCGGATTGACGCCTGCCTTTTCCGCTTCGGCGTAGACGTCTGTTTTGTTTTTATTGAAGAGCGTCTCAAGGATGCAGAGGTACAGATCCCCGTGGGAGACGAGCAGTATGGTATCGCCGTCATCCGCACTGTCTGCGGTCTCGCGGAAGAAGGACAGGATGCGCCCGCTGACGTCTTCCCTGTCTTCGCCGCCGAGGTCTTTCCACCGTGTATGGATATGGCGTTCCATGAGCTCATCCCAGATGTTCTCAAACTCCATGGCTTCATAGCTGCCGAAGAATACTTCGCGCAGCCTCTTGTCCGGCTTCGTGGTGATGTCATGGTACCGCAGGATGATCTGTGCGGTATCCCGTGTCCTTTCCAGCGAGGAGCAGTACGCCTTCACGAACGGCACATCCTTCAAAGCTTCCGCGGCAGCTTCCGCCTGGGCGATGCCCTTCTCCGTCAGCGGCGAATCGCATAATCCCTGCAGGCGTCTTTCCGTATTGAATTTCGTTTCCCCGTGCCGGACGAAATAAAAATCAACATGCCTGTGTTCCAGGGCACGGAACTCATCTGCAGTGACCGGTTCCCGGACCAGTTCAAACACGCCGTCTTCCCATGTGAATACGGATACTGACGCATTCGGCACGAACGGCCGTTTCCGTTCGTTCATGCGCCGGATGTAGTCCTGCTGGTCATATTCGATCAGCGTCTTGATCAGATGCATGAAATAGGAACCGTGGGATACGAGCAGTACAGTATCCCCGTCCCGGCACGAAGCGATGATCTTTTCAAAAGCCTTTTCGGCACGGATACGGAACCTCTCCACGTTCTCCCCGCCGACATGGCTCCAGTCATCCTTCATCCGGTTGGGCTGGATCTGGTCCATGAATTCATCGATATGCTTGCCGTCAAGCTCACCGAAATCAAATTCTTTCAGTTCTTTCAGCGGTACGAGCACAAGGCCGCTATGAAAACGGCACAGGATCTCTGCCGTATCGTATGCGCGTTCCGAAGCCGAACAGAAACATTTATCGAAACAGACCTTCTGCAGCGCCGATGCAGTATCCTCCGCCTGTGCGATCCCCTTATCCGTCAGCGGTGAATCGCACATGCCCTGCATGCGCCGGATGCGGTTAAAGAGCGTCTCCCCGTGCCTGACATAGTAAAATGTCAGTTTCATTTCACCAGGCCGTAGTGTCTGAGACCGTTCAGCACACCGTCCTCCAGGATAGGGGTCGTCACATATTCCGCTTTTTCCTTCAGTTCCTCCATGGCATTGCCCATGGCGATCCCGTGGCCTGCCGCCTCCAGCATGCACAGGTCATTGATGCCGTCGCCAAACGCGTAGGTATTCTCAATGGGTACGCCCAGCTTCTCCGCTACGTGCACAAGTGCTGTCCCCTTGTCGATGCCGAGTATCGTCACGTCGGCGCTCAGATGCGGGCCGTGCGGGTTCACGAGGCATTTGCCGCGGAGCTTTTCCTCGATGCGCAGCCTGTGTTCCGTATCGTTGAAATAAATATCAAAGTTGTACGGACGTACATTTTCCGGATCAATGCCCTTTTTCAGGAAGCCCGGATCCCAGACGCCGGCGTTCGCTTCGAACAGGTCGTCACGCCAGACATACCAGCCGCTGTTCCTTTCAAAGAAGGCATAGCCGGACTCAGCTTCCTCCAGCAGTCCGATCATCTCCCTGACCTGTTCCGTACTCAGCGGATGATCATACAGGGTCTCATCCCCTTTGACCGCAAGCCTGCCGTTTGAACAGATAAAACCGTCCGCGTACTGCCCGAAATTCCTGGTCACATAAGACAGGCTCCTGCCTGTGCAGATAAATACGAGGTCGCCGTTCCCCCTGAGTTCCTTCAGGGCTTTCTCAGCGCTCTCCGGCACTTTGCGTCCGATCGCCAGTGTGCCGTCGATATCAAAAAATACAAGATTCATAAACATGCTTTCCTTTGGGCTTATAGTAACATTACATCCGCCGGATTTGTACAGAAATACGCACTTCCGGACCCGGAAAGATATACTGCAGAAAGTCAAAAACAAAAGACAGATATCGTCCCTGTATGCGAAAATAGAGTCAGACGATATTAAGGACGGAAGGAGATATTGACCATGCTTGAAGGATTCCGCAAAGAAATGAATTTCCGCGACCTCGGGGGATACCGTTCAAAAGACGGAAGAAGTATACGGAACGGCCTCCTGTACCGCAGCGCCGCACTCGGCCTTCTCAATGAGGAGGAACGCAGCCTCTTCCGGGATCTGGGTGTCCGCACTGTTCTTGATTTCCGCTCCGCCAAAGCGTGCAGCGAACTGCCGGATCCGGAATTTGATGGATGCGAACAGATACAGACCTGCGCCGCATTTGAAAATATCCGGGATGACCTGAACGATTCACCGCGCGAGTTCTTTGATATGCTGGTGGATGAAGACCAGCACGGGAATATGATCTCCGCGCTGGCGTCAAGTTTCCACGCAGCCCTCGTCTATACCAATGAAGCTTACAAAACGATGTTCCGGAAACTGCTGGAAGGCAGCGGTCCGCTGCTCTTCCACTGCTCGCAGGGAAAGGACAGGACCGGGATCGGGGCGATCCTGATCATGCTGGCACTGGGCATCGATGAAGAACAGATCCGGCAGGATTTCCTGCTGTCCAATGAGTATCGTGCTTCTTTCATTGAAAAAAGACTGAACTCGCTGAGTTTCCTGCCGAAGCTGAGCAATAATATCCGCACTGCGGTCATAGCCGTGGAAGGCGTGATCCCCGAAGAAGTGCATATGGTACTCGCGGAGATCCTGGAACGCTACGGGAGCTATGAGAACTTCCTCCTGCATGAATATGATCTGGGTGAAGCAGAACTGCAGAAGCTGCGTGACATGTATCTGGAATGAGGTTTAACAAAAGAGGTATATTGCCGTATACCTCTTTTTTTGCTTAATAGTCCATGCCGGTCTGGTCGCCGTATGCATTCTCATACAGCAGGAATATCTCGGAATTCAGATAAGTCTCCCCGGTAGCGTACGGGTCGTCATTCTTCCATGTATAGCCATGGACGCGGTACCCGAGTTCGTTGAATTCGGATTCATAGTCGGTAAAGCTGATCTCCTTTTCGGTTTCACCGAGGTTGGTCCAGTACCCGTAGTTATGATAGGTCATCACACGGCGTTTCAGCTTGCCGTCAGCGGTATATTCGCTCTCAGCCCTCTCCTCATAGCACGGTTCGCCGTTCGTTCTGGAGATCTTTACGCTCGTGAGCCTGTTGCCGTCGCTGTCGTAGGTGTTTTCTTCCGTTGTATAGACGACCTGGTCGGTCGTGCCGTAATCCCTGAATGCGTATACGGTGATGCTGAGGACGTTGTCCTGCGCATCGTATACCGTTACCGTGCCGGGCTTTTCATTTCCTTCCAGGTATACCCATTCCACATTCTCATCATAATGCCTGTAATCCCAGAGTGTCTCGGTACGGGTTCCGTCGGAATTGTATTCCCATGTCTGGAATTTCAGGTGCCTGCCGTCGGAATTCAGATACTCTTCGACATGCCTGCCCTGGTCATCCAGGATGAATTCATGCGTATTGATGACTTCGCCTGTCTGTTCGTTGACAGTCCTGCCTTCGATCATGACATCGTCGTCGTTGTAATAATATTCCTTGATGCCGCCGATACCCATGTACGCTGTCTGCAGACGGCCTTTTTCATCATAGGTATACTCATAGTGCCAGTTCTCCGTGCGGCCGTCGTCGTTATAGGTGATCTTCTCAAGGATGTCCCCGCTGTCATTATAGAAGGTCTCTTCATTCTTCAGCCCGGTCGTACGGTAATCGGCTTCATAAACGAGGATGTTTTCGGAACTGTATCTCTTCTCTGAACGGAGGATATCGTTGTAATAGGAGCGGACCTCGTTGCCGGCATTGTCATAGTCATATTCCCATACGCCTTTGATCATTCCTTCCGCATCGACATATGTCGCTTTGACCAGCACATATTTATCATCGAGGGCAGCTGACAGACCGGGTGTGAATACCTTTGCGCCGTCTTCCTTCGTCAGGCCGACCGCTGCCAGGGCGTCCCGGTAGGTCTGCCGGATCTTATCTTTCCAGTTCCTGAATTCTTCGGAATTCTCATCCTGGTTATAGCAGTTGATCACATAGGTATCAAACGGGCGGTAATCCTTACCGTCATAGATATACCGTTCTGTACCGCTGTCATAGGATACTTCCCTCCAGTCCAGTTCAGCTGCCTGCCGGAACTGCCCGTTATCGATCCGGCCGAGATAGCGCCCGTTCATCGAATCTTTATCGTCATACAGGAAGTATACGGTCCCGTCTTCGCCTTCCCATAACTGGATCCCCATGTTGTCGACGCCCATACGGTAACAGATGCCGCTGAACAGGCATTCCGCAGACCCCGTTTTGCCTTTCCAGATCTCCATTTTGTAATCGTAATACCCGCTGTCATTGGGCTCAGGAATGACGAACATCAGTTCTTCCTGACCGTCCCCGTCAAGGTCATATGCATGGACGATGCCCATACCGCCGACACGGCGGATAAAATCCATTACGAAGGAAGGCTTGCCGTACTTCTCCTGTTTTTCCTTAATGACCTGCGCAAGGCTCTGCTGCCAGGGCTCCTGCCATGTGAAAATATCCGGTCTTGACGGTTCCGTTCCGCCTGTGCCGGCCTGGTCCCCTGCGTTTTGGTCCGTCCCGTTTTCAGCAGGTGCCGTGCTGTCCTTCCTGCCGGCAATACCGGAAGAGGATGAGCATCCTGCGAGCATCATTGCGGGAATCAGTAAGGCCGCTGCCAGATATCGTTTCCTGTATTTCATTCCCCGTCTCCTTGTATTCATGCATTCATGATATCATCCGGGACTTCTGTTTTCATAAAACATAAGTAAAAATCAGAAAAGACCAGGCACAGCCTGATCTTAATCGATCGAGGATACAAGTTCCGCGATATCTTCCGTACGGATGCCGTCCGGTATGCCGACAGCGTAAGTATAGCCGTCTTTTGTCCACAGCAGCAGGTTCCATGATCCGCCATTTCCCCTGCATGTGATATCCAGCTGATCCAGGATCAGGACGGTCTCGTTCTCATATTCGCTGTAATCGCCGCTGATATCGTCACTCCCGGCTGCCTTGCGTATATTCAGGACCTCTTTATCACCTGCATGATAAGAGGCTTCAACGATCGTACCGGCGATCACACTGTATACAGGTTCTTCACTGTTCTGATATGTATCCGGCGCATGGAGCTCAAATCCGGCAGTGCCTGCGGTATCACCCGGACCGCCGGTCAAAACGTCCGGACCCGCCGGTACACGCTGATCGTTCATCAGCGGCGGCAGGAACAGCACAGCTGCCAGGATCAGGCAGAATGCAGGAGCCAGCAGCCTGAGATCCAGCCATACGGATCTCTTTTCCTTTGTCTTCAGCGATGCGGGCAGGGCTTCTTCGACATATATATCATTGATATCGCCGATCGCTTTCAGCAATGTCATCTCATTCATACTGCGAAGCCCTCCTCCCTGAGATATTCCTTCAGTTTTTCCCTGGTCCTGAACAGGGTCATCTTGACCTTGCTTTCGGATATGCCGAGATCATGCGCGATCTCCCTGACGGAAGACATGTACCAGTAACGTCTTACGAAGATCATCCGGACTTCTTTTTCCGTATCCCGCAGAAACCTGTTGATGGCATCCGTCAGATACCCTGCATCCAGGTTTTCCTGTACATCGGAATCCCTGCCGACGATCTCTGCCAGTTCATCCAGGCAGGATGCAGTCTGCTGTCCGCCGCGCTTAAGCGCATGGATCTTCTCATACAGGGTCAGCGCCGCATTGCGGCATATCCTGCCGAGATATGTGCGCAGGTTCTCCGGCCGGTTCGGGGGAATGGAGTTCCATGTCTGCAGATATGTGTCATTGACGCATTCCTTTGTGTCCTCCCGGTCATGCAGGATGTTCCAGGCGACACTCCGGCAGTACCTGCCGTATTTTACATCCGTCTCTTTGAGGGCGTCCTCATTCCTGTCCCAGTACAGTTCAACGATAGCCGCGTCTTCCATCACAGTGCCGGTTCGATTTCCGCGATATCGGACAGCTTCACGCCGCCGTCTGTGTCTTCATAGATATACACCAGGGCGTATCTTTCCTTCGCGTTCGGAACAACAGGCGCAACGGTGCAGAGCAGGCAGTGGTTCGTCCCTGCAGTGACCTGGTAAGCGATATAGGATACAGGCGTGATGTCCGAACCTGCAAAGCCTTCGAGCGCCTTATCCAGCAGTGCCCGGATATCCTCTGTTATCTCTGCGGATTCAGGCTTGTTCCAGCCGCCGTCAAGTCCTTCATCCGTGCTGACCAGTTCTGTCCTGCCGATGATCGAAGCGTTGCCGTCCAGGTCTTCATAGATATATACAAGGACATAGGTATCTTCATTCTGCAGTTCAACGACAGACGTTCTTTCCGCACACAGGAAACAATGATTCTTCCCTGCGACAGTCTGTGAGCCGATATAGGCGACAGGCAGGTATTCCGCACCTGTCAGTGTCTCGACCGCTTTATTGAAAACAGCCGTCTGTTCCTCCGTGACCGCCTGGGATTCGCTGATCTCCCAGCCGCCGACGATGGAATTCCCGGTCTCGGAAACAGTACCGGCAAGCATCTCCGTCAGTGCAGGGTCATAGCCTTCCGATGCCTGGATGGCATAGCTGTATGTGCCGTCCGTCCAGACCGCATTGTATGCCTTGCCGTCCTTCATCTTAACGGTCACATCCATCCCGCTGACGCTGATCACGTCTGCCTCCGGATATTCGTTGAAATCACCGGAGATATCGCCTTCCTGCGTCGATTTGCGCAGAATGATGCTGTTGTCCGCATCACCGTATACAGCCTGGACCAGGTCTTCCCCGATGATCTGGATCTTCCTGCCTTCATAGCCTTCGATCCCGACAGGCACACAGAATGAGAATCCTGCGGCTTCTTCCGCTTCTTCGATTGTTGCCATATCTTTGATCGGATTGGGCATGCCGATTGCGGTACTCTCTTCTTTTTCCGCACAGCCTGCAAATGTGCAGATCATAGCTGCTGCCATCAGTGTCTTCATTAATTTCATAACGTCCTCCCGGCAATTTCTTTTGCCTTTCACCCTTATACACAGGAAAATCATACTGCAGGTCACAGGATGATCTCTGTTTTGAAATATTTTTCCTGAAATTCTGTCAGTCTGCGTATATCTTCTTTGCTGAATAACATACCGTACGGCGTGACCACCCACTTATCCTCTGCGTCATCCGTCCGGTGCAGCACGGCGGTAAGTATGCCTGTGAATGTTTCGACAGGCTCATCGATGCCGAGTATGTACGCATCCTGTTCTTCGCCGTCCGGCGCCATGACACCTTTTACATATCCGTAATTCACGGAATAGACCGTATCCGGATACTGCGGATGCCTGCTTCCCAGCGGGCGGTCGACTGTGACCGTGACTTCACTGCCGATCCGGTAACGGTCATCGGTCACGATGTGCTTCACCGTATGTGAAGGATCGCGAAGCTCTGTTTTGAAAAAGGCCGGATACAGGGTCACTTCTGTATCGAACGGGACCCACTGCAGATATTCTTTCGCGCCGTATTCACTGACGCTCTCACAGGTATATGTGAAATCCTCGGGGACCTTCATGTAAAAGTAATAGGCCGTTTCATAGACTGTTTTTCCTTCCCTCCCGGGCTCAGCGGCGATGAAATAATTCTCATGAATGAATCCGAGCCGGTCGACCTCCATCAATGCCCCGGTCTCCTCCAGCACCTCGCGGATGACTGCCTCTTCCGCTGTCTCGCCGAACCGGATGCGGCCGCCCACGGAATACAGGTAGTCTTCCTTATCATTGCCTGCCATCAGGAAACAGCCGTCTTTCAGGATGATCGCCCCTGCGCGGATATTGATCAGCCCGGGGCCGCAGGGAACACACATATCATAGTCCGGCATATCTGTTCTCTTCCCTGATCTTTTCGATCTCTTCCTCGATGATCCGGTTCAGTGTTGCCGCATCCAGTTCGGATACCCTTTCCGCCGCTGCGGAATGGTCTGCGAAGGCATCGAATGTATCCTGCTTGTTCGCAAGCATATCCATGATCTTCTCTTCGATCGTATCCTCGCACAGCAATCGGAATACAAGGACGTTCCTCGGCTGTCCCATCCGGTATGCACGGGATATCGCCTGGTTCTCCGTCGAAGGCTTCAGCTGCGGCTCGCAGATCACGACGACAGATGCGCTCTGGATATTCAGTCCGGTGCCTCCTGCCTGGATCTGCGAAACGAGTACAGATCCTGCGGGAGCGTGTTCGAACGCATCCAGGATCTGCTGTCTTTTCGGTGCGGGCACTGCCCCTGTGATCGGACCGTAGCACCTTTCCTCCGTCAGGCTGCATACCTTTGCGACCGTATCGAGAAAGAACGAAAAGACGATGACCTTCCTGCCTTCCTCTTCAGCTGTTTCGATCAGCTCAAGAAGACGCTGCGCCTTTGAAGAGTATGCATAGTCATCCACGTTCCAGGAGACCCTGCGGCTGCCCGCATAATCCTTCGCCAGCACCGCTTCTTTATATGCATACCATTCTTCGGCATTCATCGTGCACCATTCCTGGTTCTCGATCAGTTCCGGCAGTTCGCTGAGCACGTCTTCACGTTTCCTCCGGTAATACACCGGCGCTACCTTTTCACGGAACTGCGGTGCCGTGATCATATGTTTGAGCGGTTCTGCCTGCATCGCAACAGCCGGCTGCAGGTCACGGATCAGTTTCAGCATCTCTTCCGTCCGGTTCTCCAGTGCCGTACCTGTCATATACAGGAGCCTGTCCGCATGGAGCGAGAGCACCCGGACTGCCTGTGATCTCTTTGTCTTCGGGTTCTTGATGTAATGCGCTTCATCCGCTGTTAACATGCACATGCGGAAATCAGCCGGCAGGCTGATCATGGACGCTGTCTCATAGGTCAACAGACCCACTCCTCCCCTGACGATCCATTCTGCCAGCGCTTCATTGCGTTTCGGGCCGTGGATCTGGACCGCATGGAGCCTGGAATGACGGCGCACCTCCCTGCCCCAGTTTGCCAGTACGCTCAGCGGGCAGACGACAAGGAAATGCGCCGCGCCGGTATTCTTCAGGGATACCATTGCGGCGATCGCCTGTACGGTCTTGCCCAGGCCCATCTCATCACCGAGAAGCACCCTTTTCTGATGCAGGATATACCTGACGCCGAATTCCTGGTACCGCCTTAATGTGCATGTCAGCCCGTCCGGGTAAAAGCATTCTTCGCGGATCTCTGCCGCAAGCTCTGCAGGCAGTCCGTAGATGGCTTCATCATTGCCCAGGACATTCGGGGCAGTTTCTTCGATCAGCGTAAAGAAATCAACGGAATGCTCGATGAAATCATCCCATGCGTCTTCTTCCGATACAGCACGGGCTTTTTTCGCCGCTTCGATCCATGCGGCGGCGTCTTCGAAATAGCCGTTTTCACGGAGCATTGAAAGATACCGGTAGCCTTCGGCTGCGCGTTCCTTGTTCGGATTCGACGCAAAGAACCATTTGAAGATATTCCCGCCGGACGCAAGGTCATCCAGCGCAAGGCTGACGGCATCAAAGACCTCGGTGTAGATCCGTTCGCATTCATCTGAAGGGATCTTTGCGTGCCTGTATGCGGATATCGCCTGTACCAGCGCTGTGGAATCCGGATCCCTGCTGTCCGCCGACAGCTGGATCTTAACGGCTGCTGCAGTGCTCTTTACGATCGCGTCCGTGATCTCTTTGATCACCTCTGCGGTATTCGGTCCTATGCCGTTGATGCCTTCCAGTTCGAGTTTCCCGGCGGAGGCGACAGCAGCGATATTATCAAAACCCGCATCTCTCAATGCCTTGATGCGGATGCCTTTGCGTTCCCGGTTCAGTTCTTCCAGGGGGACATCTTTCAGTATGTTCGTCACCTTTGCGCTGATGATGCGCTCACAGGCTTTGCGTATGCCGTTTTTGAGCGTATGGGAAAGCTCTGCAGCCTTTCTGAGGTCCTGCAGGAATGCCTTATATGTTTTTGTGATCTCTTTCGCCTGGGAAGATGTAAAAGTCCTTTTCATGGTTTCATTCTACTGTATATGAAAATCTGTGGAAAACAGAAAATGTACCGGATACATGTAATTTCCCCGGCTGTGGCCATTCACACACTGCAGGGCTCCACGGATCCTCCTGTCTTCTCTATTTTACAGAAATCCGGGCTCGGATACCCTGTTTCCAGTCAAAAAGAGAAGCCTTCCGGCTTCCCGTTCGTGTTTCAGTGTTCTATCTCTGCCTCCAGCGGGATTTGTTGATAAAACAGTGCGTGTCCGTATTCACATTGATGATGAATCCCGGGACAGACGTTTTCTGCATCATAGCCAGCAGGAGCTCATACAGTGAGAACAGGCAGATATGCGGGCATTTCCGGTCACCGAAGAACTCCTTCAATGCGCCGATATCGGTGAAAACGATATAATACTCGCCGTTTTCATTCGTCAGCGTTATGGGATACATCATCCCTTTTGAACTGCCGCCTTCCGCGTAGCTGTAGCCTTCACTCCCGCCGATCCTGGATACATCCCACCAGTTCATATCTGCGGATATCGTACCGTCATTGCCGACGGTCCAGCCCAGTCTGTCCATCTGTTCGATCGACATCTGTTCTGCCTTCTGTACGATCGCATCCCTGTTGATCATATCCGCAGCAGCATTCGAGAGATGGATCTGTTTATCTTCCGTGCCGGGCCTGTCGTCCCTGTAGTTGAACGGCACAAGGAAGACAGTGCGCGGCAGTTCCTCCAGCAGGGCTTTGAATGCCTCCCCGGAAGCTTCCTTATCCGTGCACTCCCCGTTGATCCAGAACTTTTTGTATTCACGGATCAGTTCTTTCAGCTTTGTGCCGTATATCTCCTCTGTCCTTGCAGTATCCTTGATCTGCATATACAGATTGAAAAAAGGCATGATCCTGTTTTCTGCCATAGTTCCTCTTTTCACAGCAGTTCAGCTTTGTCGACCTTATCGTAAGATTCAAGTTCCCGGATGAATTCCTGCGGCTTGACATTCATGAACGTATAGATCTCCGTGTTCATGATCCAGCCGTTCTCATGCGGATGGAACCTGTACTGCGTCGCGGTATAGCCGGAACTCTTCAGCGCATTGTTTACATCTTCAGCACATACGTCCGGCTGCAGATACAGGCGCACCTTCATACTTGAGCGCGGCAGGTGTTCTGCCTGCAGCAGCGGGGAGAACCTGCTCTCGATGAAATACATCAGTACACATACGACAAACCCCAGCATATACATGCCTGCCCCGAAACAGAGTCCCAGGGCAGATGTTGCCCATACGCCTGCAGCTGTCGTCAGTCCCTGGATCAGGTCATTCCGGACGAAGATCAGACCGGCTCCAAGGAAACCTACACCGGATACGACCTGCGCAGCTACCCTGGCAGCGTCATACTTCTCGGTATCGTCAAAACCGTATTTGGAAACGATCATCAGGAGACAGGCACTGATCGCAACGATCGTATGCGTACGGACGCCTGCTTCTTTGGATCTGTTCTGTCTCTCCCGGCCGATGATCATACCGGCGATCAGTGAACACAGGATACGAAGCACCCATTCGATTTGAAAATTCTGAAACATTATCAGTCCCTCACAGTTTATTATCTGAGACTATTATACAATGTTCCGTTCTGCAGATTCACCTAACCGTACTTCTTTTCCGGACGTATATGTCATTCGATATCCCTGACGATGCCCGTAAAGAGTATCGATCCGTCTGCCCCGGCAATGATAAACAGGAACGGCCTGTCAAGGATGAACTCGATCTCCTCCGATACCTCAGCTGCACTTTCATTCGCTTCAAGTTCTGTATAGGCAGCCCCTGTCACCCCTTTTTCGTCGATCTCGACCATGGCAGCGTGTTCTGCTTCACTGACCGAGACTCCTTCCAGTTCCCCGGACAGCGGCGTGAAATCAGCCTTTGACGCATCCAGTACATCCGTCATGCCCATTTCCGCCATGATATCCATGAGGTCCGTCTTTGACGATACTTTGAACTTCGGCAGGAACAGATCCACGCCTGCTGCTGACCAGTGTTCATCTGTGTTATCCGTAACATTCAGGACTCCCGGATCCGAAACAAGGGAACGGACATCGGTACCTTCATCCGGAAGCAGGAAATACATCGTCCCGCTGTCTGTCAGCCTGAGCCCGACAGCAGTAAACGAATCACCCCTGTATACATTCATGGAATCATACCTGTGCATCATATCGGCTTCGGTATCTCCCTTTGTGCCGTGAAATATCCTTTTCTCTGTCGCGGCTGTATAGAAGACATCCGCCCACATCCCCCTGTACAGGACTGTTGATACGATCGCGAGCACGGTTTCCGGGTCCAGCCGGAGATCCTTTGTGTATTCGCTTAACAGGTTCCCGGTATTCTCATCCGTCCATTCCTGCAGGAGCCTGTCCATTTCTTCGGAACCGGGTACGCCGCTGTAGGACGACGCATAATAATCCCGCGCAAGAAGATCCAGCGTATCCCTGTCATAGCTGACGGAATCCTTCAGCCACACGGAATTCGCCAGCAGGCTCTTCAGTAAGGGCGTATCCGCATAATTGCTGTTCCACAGGGCAGTGATACTGGTCCGCAGTGTTTCGATATCCGGTACCCCCAGTACATCCAGGATCTGTCTCCGGGTATTGCCTGCGGTGACTTCCGCAAGCATGGAGAATGCGATATAGGTGTTCAGCGGCGAACAGACGGTATTCCCGTCGCTGCGGGCAAGGATCTTTTCCATCAGTGACGCATAATACCCCCGCATCCCATCCTTCAGGCCTTCCGAGGCGGATACCTTTTCAAGATACGCCTGCCTCCAGTTCTTATGTTCCTCGCTGAAGATGAATTCCTCCGCATCCATGTTTTCCGCTGCTGCGGAAGGATATTCCGCACGCACGGTAACGATATCCTGCACTGCAGGGCCCGGCTGTGTCCCGCTGCCGGGAACAGGCAGCCGCAGGACGATCCCCAGCAGTAAGGCCATGCACAGGGCAGGCACCGCATAGCGGATCCATAAAGACTTCTTCCTGCCGCGGTATTCCCCAGCATCCTTTACCTCTTTTTCATCGATATCCCCCAATGCTTCAAACAGGTCTTCTTTTTTCATATGTCATAACCCCTTTCAACCAGATATATCCTGAGTTTTGCGCGTATGCGGCTCAGGGAAACGGATACACTGTTTTCACTTTTTGAGAATCTTTCCGCAATATCGGAAATACTGTACGCATACCAGTACCGCAGGATGAACATGTAACGCTTATCCTCCGGCAGTTTTTCAAGGAATCTGCCGATGTCCTCCCGCAGCTGCTCCGCATGGAGATGTTTTTCCGGATCATCGCTGCCGGAGACACACTCTGCCAGTTCATCCAGGACAAGGTCAATGGTATGCCCGCCGCGTTTCTCCCGGTGCTTCCGGCGGTATAGGTCAAAGGACAGGTTCCTCGTGATCTTCCCGAGAAATACGGACAGCACGGAAGGCCTGTGCGGCGGCATGGCATTCCATGCATGGAGCCATGTATCGTTCACGCATTCCTGTGCATCCGCATGATCGTGCAGGATATTGCGTGCAACAGCACTGCAGTATGCGCCGTATTTCCGTGACGATTCATATACTGCCTCTTCATTCCTGTCCCAGTAGAGTTCAACGATCTCAGCATCTTCCATGGCGGGATCCCCCTTTCACCCATATACACGCCGTATACCTTCTTACCTTACATAGTATCTGTTATTTTAAATCATGTATGATTAATATTGAGGGAAATACAGATGATAGAGTATACATGCCATTATGATTCTCCCCTTGGGGGGATCACGCTTGCCTCGGACGGAAAGGCGCTGAGCGGGCTCTGGTTTGACGGTCAGAAATACTATGCGCAGACACTTCACAAAGATCATGAAGAAAAGGATCTGGATATCTTTCATGCGGCAAAAGAATGGCTGGATATTTATTTCTCGGGAAATGACCCCGGTTTTACACCGTCGCTACTGCTGAAAACGACGCCCTTTAGGAAGCGGGTCTGCGAGATCATGCTGGAGATCCCTTACGGCCGCACGATGACCTACGGAGAGATCGCCGCAGTCATTGCCGCAGAACGGAATGTGCCCCATATGTCCGCACAGGCTGTCGGCAGCGCTGTCGGACACAACCCGGTCTCGCTGATCATCCCGTGCCACAGGGTCATCGGGGCGGACGGCAGTCTGACAGGATATGCTGGAGGGGTCGAAAAAAAACTGGCACTCCTGAAGATGGAAAAAGGGGCTGTGAAAAAACCTCCGATTGAAATCGGAAGTTAAGCAGCTCCTTTTTCTATGGGAAAACGTAAAAAAGGCTCGGGGAATCGAACCCGGAGCCTGTTTTGGTAAAATATCTTTGTCTAGGAGATATTTACCATGGGATATTTTAGCACGAGGCAAAGTTTTTTTGTGCTTTTCTCCAGCAATGACCTGGAGGAGACAACAAAAATCAATAGGTTTCGGCAGTTTTTGGATGATTCCGGAGTAGCCGAGATACTGAACAGAGTAAAACCAAAATCGGAAACAGCAGGAGGACGTCCGGAGTTTAACAGGTATGATCTGTTCGCAACGATATTATTTGGGTTTGCATATACATC
>JAILQT010000127.1 GCA_024698805.1 Solobacterium sp. | reverse complement strand
TCTCTTGTACTGGGATTTGGCAGCGTCCACGAAGATCAGGTCATAGATCCTGTCTGTCCGGAATTCCGCGGCATCCGTGCAGTACACATGCACGCGGTCGGAAAGCCCGTGTTCCCGGATATTTGCGGCTGCTGTCTCTGCCATCACCGGGTCGATCTCGATCGTATCGACGGTCATATCCCAGCGGATCTGCGCCATCCGTATCGCGGAATAGCCGACTGCGGTGCCGCATTCCAGGATATCGCGTATATTCAGATCCTGCTGAATAAAAGCAAGAAGGAATTCCATTCCGTCATCCTTCATGAGGGGAATGCTGTCCCTTCTTGCCTGATCATGCATTTCCTGCAGAGAAGTCATTCGGTTTCTTCCGTCTCGTCAAACACCAGCATGTAGCCGTTGTCTGCGATCCACTGATCCTCACCGACCCTGTACCATGTATAACCGCCTGCTTCTTCGGACTCATACGCTGTATAGGACTGGCCTGCATAAGCCGTGCCTGTCTGCTCGTATGTCGTACCCGGGCCTTTGCGGATATACATCGTCCGCGGCAGGACTGTGAATGTGCCGAGTGTTTCCGGCGTAGGTTCCGGTGTAGGTTCCGGCGTCGGCGTGGGAGTCGGCTCCGGTGTCGGCGTCGCAGTCGGTTCCGGCGTAGGTTCAGGCACCGGTTCGGGCTTCTCATTTCTCCCGTAGAAGAAGTAGTAACCGCCGCAGACAAGCGCTGCCAGCAGGACGACTGTCAGGATGATCCTGATCAGAACACCCTTCTTATTGATATCATTGACTTCGTCCTCATATTCCATCATGAAGGTCTTTTCCCTTTCCATCGTCTGCTCTTCCGCTGCAGGCAGGCTGTCAAGGAAATTATCCGAGATCCTGTTGTCTTCGGGCACCTGGTCAAGTGACGTCACCGCGATCGTCTGTGCGGCAGGTCCTTCCGCTGCAGGCTCCTCTTCCGTGACAGGCTCCGGGATATCGTTTACCGGTTCATTGAAGAAAGAGAAGTCGTTGTATTCAGCCGGATTGACCTCATCGATCAATGCGATAAATGTTCCGAGGTCTTCTTCGGACGCATTGATCTTTTCTTTAGCGCTGACGAGGATCTTCCGGACCGTACCGGTCTGCACACCCAGCTTTTCCGCTGTCTGGCGGACGGAGAGGTGATCATAGAAATGCAGCGCAGCGACGAGTCTTTCCTCACTGGTCAGCGTATCCAGCACCTGCAGGATGCGTGTCCTGCATTCGTCTTCGTCACTGGGGATATATGCCTGGTAGGAAGGCATCTCATCCGCATTGGTATAACTGTCTATGCCGTCACTGATCTCTTCCAGGGGTTCCCTGGAGGCGATCATCTCATTTTCGAGGATATCGTTCAGCCATCCTTCAAAATCATCGCTGTCCGCGTTTCTGATCGTTTTGAATGCCCTGGCAAGCGCGATCTCCTCACAGTGCTTGGCTTTGTTCTTGTCCCCTTCGTACAGTCTGGCTGTAAAGAAGAGTTTCGGAGCGAATTCCATCAGAAGGCTGTTCATGGCATTGCGGTCGCCCTGGCCTGCCTGTTCGACCAGTATTTTTATTTCTTTTTCAGTCATAGGTGCACCTCATCAGTTTTTAAGACTATGTATCGGAGAAGGTATCCTTCCGCCTCTGTGGATCATCACCGAAGGATCGGTGGACTTTACCGGCATGACAGGTCCTTCGCCCAGAAGCCCGCCGAATACCAGATGGTCACCGGCTTTTCTGCCGATCGCCGGTATCAGCCTGCAGGCTGTCGTTTTATTGTTGATCATTCCGATCGCTGCTTCATCTGCAATAATAGCAGACAATGTCTCTGCTGTCACATCCCCCGGCACAATGATCATGTCAAGGCCGACGGAACATACAGCTGTCATCGCTTCCAGTTTTTCGATCGTCAGTGTCCCGGCTTCTGCAGCTTCGATCATCCCGGCGTCTTCGGAAACAGGGATAAACGCCCCGGAGAGTCCCCCGATATTGCCGGAAGCCATGACGCCGCCTTTTTTGACTGCGTCATTCAGCATGGCCAGGCATGCGGTCGTACCGGGTCCGCCGCACTGTTCAAGTCCGATCTCTTCCAGTATCCTCGCAACGGAATCCCCTACTGCGGGCGTAGGCGCCAGGGACAGGTCGACGATGCCGAACGGCACATTGAGCCGTCTGCCCGCTTCCATGCCGACAAGCTGGCCCATGCGCGTGATCTTGAATGCGGTCTTTTTGATCGTCTCGGCGATCTCATCCATGGATGCGTCCCTGCCGGCTTTCTGCACAGCGATGCGTACGACGCCCGGTCCGGATACGCCGACGTTGATGACGCAGTCCTGTTCCGTGATCCCGTGGAACGCTCCTGCCATAAAAGGATTATCCTCTACTGCGTTGCAGAAAACAACCAGTTTTGCGGCGCCGAAACAGTTTTTGTCTTTTGTAAGTTCTGCACTGTCCCGGATCACGTTCCCCATGATCCGCACAGCGTCCATGTTGATGCCGGCTTTTGTCGAACCGATATTCACGCTGGAACAGACGATATCCGTTTCTGCCAGCGCACGCGGGATCGATTCGATCAGAAGCCTGTCGCCTTCTGTCATTCCTTTCTGGACAAGCGCGGAATAACCGCCGACGAAATTCACGCCGAGTTCTTTCCCGGCCCTGTCCAGTGTTTTTGCGTATTTTACCGGATCTCCCCCGCTGACGCTCACCAGGAGCGATATAGGTGTTACGGAGATACGCGCATTGATGATCGGTATACCGTACTGCCGGGAGATATCCTTCGTGACCTGTACGAGGTCTTTCGCTTTTTCTGTCAGTTTCCTGTATATCTTCGCACATGACCTGTCAATATCCGCATCTGCGCAGTCCATCAGGGATATACCCATCGTCACTGTACGGATGTCCAGACATTCCTCATCGATCATGCGGATCGTTTCCATGATATTGTGCCGGCTGATCGTCTTCATGCGGCACCCCTAGATCGTATGCATCGCATTGAAGATATCCTCATGCATGACATGGATCTTCAGCCCCTGCTCAATGCCTCTTTCCTCAAGGTCATCGGCAGTCTCCTGGAAATGCCCTGCATCCAGCGGGAAATCCGCGATCATGATCATGGTGAACAGATCCTGCAGGACCTTCTGTGTCACGTCAACGATATTGATATTTCTTTCCGCGCAGTAACCGGACACGAACGCAAGGATGCCCGGACGGTCTTTCCCTACGACTGATATAACTGCTCTCATGCTGTCTCCTTTATTCATTCTGCAGATCCTCCAGCAGGAGTCCGCAGTAGTACAGTTCCATCTGCAGGTTTGATTTCGTATTCTTGATCCCTTCCAGGACAGATTCTTCACAGTCGGAGGACTGCTTCTCTTCTTCAAACAGATATGTGCAGCTTCCCATGGAACCTGTATCGCCCTTCCAGCTGTACGAATAGCTGATCGAGTAGTTCGTATAGGTGAATGCCTGCGTATTGAAATTCACCGTATATGTCTCGTGATCGTTGAATTCCGTCCTGTAGACGCCGTCAGATACTTCTTCATAATGCAGTCTGGACACAAGCCTCTTCCGGAATGTGGCGGAAGCTGTCTTTTCCGGACTGTCATCATCTTCCGTGACGGTTTCGATCGCATCGGTATCGATATCGGTAAATGCAGGATACGCCGCCTGCTCTGCCTTCATCGCATCGGTGATCACGACTTCCGTATCTCCCGTATTTGTACGGCTGATCGAGGAAGCGAACGTTACCCGGATCTTCTCCGTGCTGTAGGCGATCTCTGTATCATAGGACACTGTCTGCCGGACCAGCACGTTGTCCGCATCATAGGTTTCCCGGATGGAATGGGACAGGATCTTAAAATCATCAAATTTGTTCAGTTCACGGATATCGTATTTCTTTGTGAAGAGCCCGGAAGCTTCCGCATCGGTGCAGATGATGGTGAATGTCTTTTCTTCCCCGTTCTCTTCCGCTTCCAGTGAAACGATATCCTCCATATCCGGATGCACCGGCTGATCCGGCACAGTCATGATATTCAGGACATCCTTCATGCCCATATCTTCATAATAACCGATGCCGTTATACAGCACATAGAGACGGTTATCGTAATAATATCCTTCCAGATGCGCACTCATGCCGTTCGCATTCAGATACTGGTTCAGATGCGCGGTATCCCCCTGTTTCTCGACCGTTCCGTCCAGCATGTAGATATCCGACGTATCATCACTGAAAATAAAGTCATATCTGCTGGATACGGCTTCCGTGTAGGAATCCGGCACTGTGCTGTTTGAAGCACAGGATTCATATAATTCATAAGCATCCGTGCTGATTGGCGCAGGCTCGGCTGTCTGTTCCCCGGCGGGCTCTTCCGTAACGGAAGGTTCCGCGGGGCTTTCCGATGCACACGCGCACAGCAGTATGCTTAAAACTGTGATAAGGTATTTTTTCATAGTCAATATTATATCAGAATATTGCGGCGCTATTCCGGCGTATGGAATACCGGATAAAGCTTAATATTTCCGATGCAGCGAAGCCATCCTCAGCTGCCCGGCTCCGCAGCGTCAGACTCCTGGTTTTCTTCAGGCGCAGGTTCTGGCACGGATTCAGGTGCAGGATCCGGTTCGCTTTCCGGAACAGGGTCCGGTGCTGCTTCTTCCGCAGGTACAGGATCAGGTTCCTCCGCAGGGACATATGCCGGGTCCTGTGAAGTTTCCGATTCGTCAAACTCTTCAGGATCCGGTCCGTCTTCCCCGTAACCCAGTTCTTCCTCATCGTCATTTACCGGGATATCTTCCGTTTCCTGCGGTTCTTCACCGTCTTCTTCCGTCTGTGAACCGTCGCTTTCCGGATCGGATCCTTCACCTTCTTCGGTTTCATCCTGCTCATCCTCTGTGGGCTCGGTTTCCGGATCTTCCGTCACTTCCGGATCTTCTGTTGATTCCGGCTCTTCTGTCTGTTCCGGCGTCGGTTCCGGCGTTGGCTCGGGTGTAGGTGCAGGCACCGGTGTCGGCGCAGGGGTCCTCTGCGGCGCAGGCGTCGCCTTATGTGTTCCGGATGCGGTATTATTCTCAGTCTCCCCGTTTTCTTCCGATTCACCGTCCTCGGTGAACGTCTCGATGCTGAGGGGATCGTGTTCCTCCGTTTCCTCCTCAGCCTGCAATTCTTTCAGGGAAGGTCCTGCCTGGGCAGCCTGGTTTGTCGAATTGCATGCACAGAGCAGCAGTGCTGCGATCATAACTGTAAATGCTTTCTTCATACTTTTACACTCATTTCTGCTGAATCGTTATCCGTCATTCCGGTTCCCCCGGAAGACGTACAGTTTCCTTTTCAAATACCGTCAGCCTGCTCAGGAATATGATCCACTTTCCCTGCAGGCAGGAATACTTTCCTTCCGGGATACTGTGCTGCATACTGCATCCCCTTCGAGAAAAGGCATCTGCCGCGAGATGCCTCTTGTCTTCATTCATCCGTTCTCTTCCGAATTCTCTGCAGGAGGTGCTTCCGGCGTAGGTTCAGGCGTCGGCTCCGGCGTAGGTTCCGGTGTAGGCTCCGGCGTCGGTTCCGGTGTAGGTTCCGGTGTAGGCTCCGGCGTCGGTTCCGGTGTCGGCTCCGGTGTAGGTTCGGGCGTCGGCTCCGGCGTAGGTTCAGGGGTTGGCTCCGGCGTAGGTTCGGGCGTCGGCTCCGGTGTAGGTTCGGGCGTCGGCTCCGGCGTCGGTTCCGGTGTAGGTTCCGGCGTAGGTTCGGGTTCCGGCTCTTCTGTCACTTCAGGGACAGGCTCCGGTTCGACAGGGACCTCAGTATACTCCGGTGTGGGCTCCGGTGTCGGTTCTTCCGTATATTCCGGTTCAGGGATCGGTGTCGGCACCGGTGTAGGTGCAGGTGTCGGCACAGGCGTGATCGGAGCGGAAACATATCCGCCGCCTACAGGCATCTCTTCGACCTGCGTGACTGTTTTGCCGTCCAGGATATCATGGATCACTTCTTTCATGAAGTTGATCTGATCCAGATACGGATATACGACAGACAGTCCCTGTCCGGGCGCAGACGCGCAGACAGCCATGCCGATATCGCCGACTGCCCTGTAATTCACGATATTCCACTGGATATTCTCATCCAGCTGCATCTGGCAGAAGGAATAGATGGAATCATCGGAAAGGTTCGTCAGGAACGTGCCCTTCATCGCATCGAGGAGGCTGTTGAACCTTGTGATAACAGATGCACTGGCAAGCTTCTCGATCAGCGCACGCATGACGATCTGCTGATGCATATTTCTGTCGAAGTCGCCGTTGGGAAGGTTGTATCTTTCACGCACATAGTACAGTGCGGATTCACCGTTCAGATGGATCGGGCCTTCCTGGTAATAATATTCGTTCCAGGAGTACTGGAAGCCGTACGGGTTGATGATATCCACGCCGCCGAGGGCATCGATGATCTTCCTGTATGTCGTGAAGTTGATCAGGACATAGTTCTCGATACTGACATCAAACAGGTTGCCCAGACCGGCAAGCGTATTGTCCAGTCCCTGCACGCCGAGATGCGTCAGCTTGTCCGGCATATAGCCGATCGCCGGGTTGGGGATATAGGAGTCCCTGGGCATGGAGAAGATGCCGATCTGGTGCGAGATCGGGTTGCAGACGACCATCATATCGACGTCGGTCCTTCCCGTCAGCTTCAGTTTTCCTTCTTCATCGTTGCCGCCGAAGAATACGATAAACGGTTCGGTTGTCAGTTTGACGTCATTTTTCTTGATCTGTACGACCTCTTCCTCCACCTCGAAGGAATAGAGGAGCTTCGTATCCGTGAAGAATGCTTCATATTCCGGCATTTCCGTGATCATCGATTCATACAGTTCACTGATGATCAGCACGTCGCCTTCCGCTGTATAAAGCGAATTGACGGCCTGCTGTATGCTTTCACGGTCCAGCAGCGTCAGATCTTCCCTGCCGAGATATTTGCGCAGGGCTTCAAGTCCTTCCAGCTGGTATTTTGAATCAACGGAGATCTGCGTAATGAATACGCTGCTGATATAGCTCTTGAGATCTCCCGGTTCTTTCGGTACATTGAATTTTATTTCCGAATGCGCTGTCCTGTATTCATCGGACATGACATAGAGATTCACCTTGATCGTATTGCCGTCCGTCTGGTTGTTTTCATTGATGATATTGGAGAGCCTGTAGCGTACGATTGGCATCAGGACAGAGCCTGCAAGCATCAGCAGGGAAAGGCCAACGTTCACGACACGTATGCCCTTCTTTTTCGCATCGGCGGTAAAGGAATAATATGCAGTGATCCCGAATATCACAAGCAGGGCGAGAAACAGAAACAGGCTCCATTTCTTCGGGAACATGGGCATAAAGAAAAACATCAGCAGAAACAAAACTGCAGCGGCCGCAGAGATCAGCCACAAAAAGGAAGCACGAAAATGTCTTTTTGGCTCCTGTTTTGTTTTCAAGACCTGCGTCTTTTCCGTATTACTCATAGAAAGTTCCTTTCATTTCCACGGGCTCCAGCCTGAAATATACGAACAGCATCCTGTCTTTGCCGTTGATATCCTGCAGGAACGTATATGCGGCTTCCGGAAGCATTTCCCGGACAAGCCCGGTCAGTCTTTCCTTCTGGTCCCATCCCATCTCAAACGCCATAAAAGACCTCTCCTTCATAACGCTGCGGCAGTCACGGAATACGTCCCTGTAGAACTTCAGACCGTCGTTTCCGCCGAAAAGCGCAACGTGCGGTTCAAAGTCCACAACGGAATGTTCCATGACTTCCTCGCTGGGAATATAGGGCGGATTGCAGACGAGCACATCAAGCTTAATGCCCCTGTCGATCAGCGGCTTCAGCATATCCCCGGCGATAAACTCTACAGGGGCGTCGTTGATCTCTGCATTTTTCCTGGCTGTAGTGAGTGCTTCCTCGCTGATATCGGTCGCAGTCATGCGGATCTTCGGTTCCTCTTTAACAAGCGTTATGGCGATCGCCCCGGACCCTGTTCCGACATCAACACAAGATATCGTATCATAATCTGGGAAACATGCGTCAATATTTGTCAGAACATTTGCGCAGAGTTCTTCTGTTTCATAGCGCGGGATCAGCACATCCGGGTTGACGATGAACTTATAGCCGTAAAACCAGGAATATCCGAGTACGTGTCCCATCGGTTCACCGGCAAGGATCCTGTCCATCCCCTGTATGAACTCATCTGCGAGATCCTGAGGGACTTCATCATCAAAACATGCATAAAGGTCATAGCGTTCCCTCTGGCTCAGCTCGACCAGATATGCCATGACGGTTTCTGCAGGGATGTCCTTCTCCTCGCACAATGCTTCATATTTCCTGCAAAGTCTGCTGAATGTAATCACAGCTGCGCTTCCTCCAGTTTTTTCTTTTCCTCTTCCTTCAGAAGGCCGTCGATGACTGCGTCAAGTTTTCCTTCCATGATCCTGTCAAGCTGCGTGATCGTGAGGGAGATCCTGTGGTCCGTCACCCTGTTCTGGGGATAGTTGTATGTACGGATCTTTTCACTCCGGTCACCGGTACCGATCTTGGAACGGCGGATCTTGCCTTCTTCCTCTTCACGCCTGCGCTTGTATTCTTCATATACGCGTGCGCGGATCAGCCGCATCGCGGTCTCCCTGTTCTCGATCTGGGATCTGCCCTCCTGGCAGTTGACTGTGATGCCGGTAGGCAGATGGACGATGCGCACGGCACTGTCTGTCTTGTTGATATGCTGGCCTCCCGCACCGGATGCGCGGTGGGTCTCGATCGTAAGGTCCTTCGGATCGATCTCGATATCCGCAGCTTCCGCTTCCGGCTGGCACAGGACGGTCGCTGTGGACGTATGGATCCTGCCCTGTGCTTCCGTCTTCGGCACACGCTGCACGCGGTGCACGCCGGATTCGAACTTCAGGTCGTGGTAAACGTCATTTCCCTTGACGGAAAAAATGATCTGGGAGAAGCCGCCGGCTTCGCTGACGTTAGCTTCCATGACACTGACCTTCCAGCCTTTGCTTTCGGCATATTTCGTATACATGCGGTACAGGTCGCCGGCAAAGATGTTGCCTTCATCACCGCCTGCGCCGCCCCTGATCTCCATGATGACATCATGATCGTCATCCGGATCGCGCGGTATGAGTAAGTGCTGGATATGTTCCAGAAGCTCTTCCCTCGCCGGTTCGCATTCCTCTTTTTCCAGACTTGCCATCTCCTTCAGTTCGGGGTCATCCTCACGGAGAAGCTCATCCGCCTGGGCGATCCTTTCATCAAGGGAACGCAGCTTTTCCCAGGCATCGACGGACTGTTTCAGCCTTGCCTGTTCCTTTGACAGTTTCGTAAGTGCCGCAGGATCGGATACGATCTCTTCCGACATCAGTTTTTCATTGATGCTGTTGTACTGTTTTTCTATCTCTGTGAGTTTCTCACGGATTGCGTCCATAGGTATACGCTCCTTTCAGCGAAGGTCTCTGTAGTCTTTCTTGGCGACGGCTGTCCTGTACAGTCTGCGCAGCGCGTTGGCTTCGATCTGCCGGATCCTTTCACGCGTTACATTGCATTCCGTACCGATCTCTTCAAGTGTTTTCGCAACGCCTGTGCCGTCAAGGCCGAAGCGCATGCGGAGTATCTTTTCTTCCCTGGGAGGGAGCTCCTGCAGCAGCCGGTTGATCTGCTCGCGGATCACTGCCATACCCATATATTCTTCCGGATCCATCGCTTCCGTATCCTGGATGAAATCACTGAGTGTCGAGCTTTCCTCATCGCCTGCAGGCGCTTCAAGGGAGAGCGTATCCTGCGAGAACTTGAGGAGTTCATCCACACGTTCTGCCGTCATGCCTTCCATCTCCGCCGCGATCTCGTCCGGCGTCGGTTCACGGTCAAGCTTCTGCGTCAGCACCCTCTGCGTACGCTTGATCTTGTTGATCATTTCCGTCAGATGCACCGGCAGGCGGATATCACGCGCCTGGTCGGCGATCGCCCTGGACATGGACTGGCGGATCCACCATGTCGCATAGGTACTGAAGCGGAATCCCTTCGAATAATCAAATTTTTCAACTGCGTGCATCAGGCCGATATTGCCTTCCTGGATCAGGTCCTGCATGGACAGTCCCCTGTCCTTGAAGTCCTTGGCATTGGCGACCACGAGACGCAGGTTGCTCGAGATCAGCAGGTCTTTGGCTTCTTTGTCACCTTCGGCTGCCTTTTTCGCAGTCTCGTATTCCTGTTCCGCAGTTAAAAGAGGGATCGTCCCGATCTCCTTCAGATAGGTCTTGACGGAATCTGCCGAGTTTCTGCGCTTCTTCTTTTCAATGAAGGGATCGGGCGTATCGTCATCTTCTTCCCATCTTTCTTCATCTTCTTCATCCGCGTCTTCGTCATCTTCGATCTCTTCATCCTCATCAAGGATGTCTTCCTCGCTGATCACTTCGTCTTCGGATGCTTCAAACTCATCATCGACCATCTCTTCATCTTCTTCGAACAGTTTATCAAGTTCAGCCATAGTGATACCCCACGTGAATCATTATGCCTACTATTATATAAGAAAAAAGGTCGTTTTCATCGACCTTCTTACTTCAGACCATATTTTCTGTTGAACTTTTCAACCCGGCCCTGCGCCTGTGCAAATCTCTGACGTCCTGTGTAGAACGGATGGCAATTCGAACATGTGTCAACCTTGATCTCTTTGAGTGTTGAACCTGTTGTGAATTCGCTGCCGCAGCTTGTGCATACGACTTTGCACTGGTAGTACTTCGGATGGATACTCTTCTTCATACTGTTCTCCCTTCTGCCTTAAGCCTCTGTGCGTGCTTAAAGAAAGTTGCTTTAGAATAATAGCATACTGTTTTGCAAAAAACAACAGTTAATCTTCGACCTGTTCCCTCCAGATCATTGCGCCGAGACTGCTGAGCTTTTTATCGATCTCGGAATAGCCGCGGTCGATATGGTATACATTCGTGATCTCGGTAACGCCTTCCGCGAGGAGGCCGGCAACGACCATTGCCGCACCGCAGCGGAGATCTGTCGCAGCTACTTTTGAACCGTCCAGCCTTGTCGGACCTTTGATGATGGCATAACCGCTCATGACATCGATATCAGCGCCCATCTTGATCAGTTCCATGCAGTGCTTGAAGCGCTCAATATAGATCGTTTCCTGCACTTTGCTTTCACCGTTTGCCTGTGTCAGGAGCGCTGTCAGGGGCTGCTGCAGGTCAGTTGCGAAACCCGGATAAGGCCTTGTGGTGATATCTACGCTCTTCAGTCCTTCCGAACGTTCGACTTCAACATAATCCACACCGATCTTCATCTTGACGCCCATTTCCTTCAGCTTGGAAAGCAGGGCATCCAGATGCTGGGGGATGATATTCTTGATGACCATGTGTTTGGCCATGGCAGCAGCGACGATGATGAATGTACCGGCTTCGATCCTGTCGGGGATGATCTCATGGAAACAGCCGTTCAGACTGTTTACGCCGTCGATCGTGATCACATTCGTACCTGCGCCGCGGATATGCGCACCCATCTTATTGAGCAGTGTCGCAACGTCGATGATCTCCGGTTCCTTCGCCGCATTCTCGATCGTTGTCCTGCCTTCCGCATAAACCGCAGCCATCATGATATTGATCGTTGCGCCTACGCTTGCGATATCCAGGAAGATCTTTGCGCCTGTCAGCTTCTCTGCTTCGATCAGGTAGCATCCCTTTTCATAGACGACCTTGGCACCGAGGGCTTCAAAGCCCTTGATATGCAGGTCGATCGGACGCGGACCGAGATAGCAGCCGCCGGGCATCTTCATGCGGACCCTGCCGTATTTGCCCAGAAGTGCACCCATGAAATAATAGGAAGCCCTGAGTTTTGTAACGATCTCGTCATCCAGGTCAACGTTCTTCATTCTGGAAGGATCTATAATCAGATGGTCCTGCGCCACTTCGGTCACTTCCACATTCAGCATGCGCATGATGGCGGACAGAGAGTCCACATCCGCGATCTGGGGAATGCCGACGATCGTAACAGGTCCGTTGGCCAGAACAGCTGCAGGGATCAGCGCTACGGTCGCATTCTTTGCGCCGGATACCGTCACCTCTCCCTCAAGCAGATGACCGCCCTCGATCTTTATTACTTCATGCATAGTTAATACCTCGTTATTTACCGAAATCAATTCTATCTTAATCAATACAGAAAACCAATGCTTAATTGACGGACTTTCTGCGCAGTTCCTCATTTACGCGGATCGTCGACATATTCTTTTCAAATTCAAGGCTGAACAGATACGCATAAAGTATGTCCGCCGCAAACAGCATCGCTGTCCTTGAACCGATCGAAGCGATCTTGGGCTGCGGCTCATAATAGCCGACGCGGCATATATGACTTGCGAACTTGTTCAGGTTCCCGTTGCCGGGTCCGGTGATCAGTTCGATCGGGACATTCTTTTCCTTGAGTATCCGTGCCGCCTGCAGCAGGATCGGCTCATTCCCGTAATACGACAGGAAGAGCGCTACGGAAGCCGGTGTCTGCGCGGTCGCGAAGCTCAGTGCCGTACCCGGCATCAGCGTAGCTGTACAGCGTATGCCGATATTCAGGAACTTTTTCTGCAGGTCCTGCGCAACGATGAAGTCTTCCTCCATCGCATATACATTGATCGTCTTTTTTTCACTGATGGTCTTGGCGATGCCGTACATGATATCCAGATCCAGTGAATTGTATGTCTCGGATATACTCCGGAAATTCAGCGTCATCATCTTGTCGGCGATGACTTTCCTGTCATCAAAATGCTCAAGCGGGAGCGATGGGTCGATATGCACGTCGGAGGCGAGGAAATCCCCCATCTCCTTTGCGATCTGCACACACAGCTCCTTATGCCCGTGGAACCCGAGCTTTTTGCAGAAACGGATGATCGTGGATTTGGATACATACAGCTTTTCCGCGAGTACGTCCAGCGGCATGACGACGACGTCCCTGCTGTTCTCCCGGATATACTGTGCGATCAGGTTTTCGGTAGGCGTGAAGAATTCCTTTTCTTTGATTCGGTCGATGATCCTCATAAGGGTATTTTACTTGAAACAGATAAAAAAAAGAAGTCATCGCAAAATGACTTCATTTCTGTTTATCTGCTGAAACCATTCATGATGTACATGATGTACTGAATCAGGATGACAGCCCCCACGAATGTCCACAGATAGACGGATGTACGGTTTAAATGTAATTTTTCCCGTCGTGTCCATATATACCAGACACCCACAGGCGGAATAAAGAGGACCATCGTGTATGCGATGATATTCTGTGTTGAAAGAATATTTACGATACGCTCCTGGTCCTCTTTTGAATAGCTTCCCTGCGCTAAGCGCTGTTTCAGCTTTTTGTTTTCTTGTTTTAATTCTTCGTCTGTGAGTTTCTGGCGCCTAGACGCCTTGCTCATAGATTAAGCCTCTGCAGTCTGGTTGTTCGCAATGATTACAAACGGTGTGTAGATCAGGATTGTTGTTGCGAAGCAGAGCAGCTGTGAGAGACCGCCCATGATGTTACCGCCGGATGCGAGGAAGCCGAGGATACCTGTAGGAGTTGTCCAAGGAACGTCGATACCGAATCTCGGGCAGATACCGATTGCTGTCAGGATGTAGCCGAGTGTTACGGAAACAACGGGAGCGAGGAAGAACGGGATACCGAGCAGAGGGTTCATAACCATCGGGATACCGAAGATGATCGGCTCGTTAATGTTGAAGATTCCGCAAGGAATAGCCAGCTTAGCGATAGCCTTGAAGTCATCTCTCTTGGAGAAGAGCAGGATAGCGATGATCAGACCGCCGGTGATACCGGAACCTGTGTGTGAGAAGAATGCAGAACCGAAAGGTGTGCAGATGATGTTCGGCAGAGCGGAACCACGTGCGCCTGCTGCGAAAGCTTCGTTGTTAGCAGCATAAGCAGCTGTCATGAACGGAGTTGTAACAGCGGACATTACGTTCGGGCCATGGATACCGAACCACCACAGCAGCATCATAATCAGAACGATTACGAGGTAGCCGGGCAGACCAGTCATGATTGCCTGTACAGGGGACATAATCTTAGCCATGACATCGAAGAATGTCATGCTGAAGAAATTCCTCATGCAGAATGCAAGGATACCGAAAATGAAAATCGTGATTACGGACGGGAACAGAACCTCGAAGGAGTGAGCTACGTTGGGAGGTACGGAATCAGGAAGGCTGATCTTCAGCTTTCCGGAGTCCATCAGCTTAACGTAGATCGTAGCTGCGAGGATACCAACGATCAGAGCAACGAACAGACCCTGAGCGTTTGTATATGTGTTCTTGACACCAGTTGCAACGTTGACTGCTTCTCCACCTTCGGGTGTGTAGAAAATCCTTGTGTCAATCAGAGTTACGAAGGAAGCCAGTGCGACAGCCGGAACAGTCTTGTCACCTGCGTGACCGATGTTCTCTGAGAAGTGCATAGCGACCATAAATACGATCGTAACTGCCATAAAGTTCATGCAGCCGTAGTTCATCATTCCCCACATGTCCCAAAGACCTGCTAACCAACCGAAACCGGGAACGTTAGCCAGTGAGATGTCATATCCCTGAGCCTTTGTTGCGGACAGAATGAACTGGAACAGAGTACAGAAAGCACCCATGATTACGACAGGCATGTTGTCAATGAAGCTGTCCTTAATTGCGGACAGAACCTTGTTTGACTGCATCTTGCCGGCGAAGGCAAGAAGGCCATTCATAAAACCTTCACTCATAAAATGAAACTCCCCTTTCACATATGAGTTTACTCACCATTGAAACCGTTTGCAACGAAATTCACACATTATGGAAATTAGTTTGCTTGATTATCACAAATATTTCTTAATATTTGCGACTTAAGTTTCAATTTTGTCGATAAATTATGTTATTCATATGATTATTGTCATTTTCATCCTGTTATGCCTGATAGTTTTCGTTCATTTTTATGGGAAAATTATGTGTGATTTTTGGCATGGAAAAGAAAAAGAGCTCCTTGCGGAGCCCTTCTTCGACAGTAGAAATTAAGCTTTGTTCTCGGAACCGAATGCCTTGATCAGCTCTGTAGCCTTAGCGATGATTGCATCGCAGCCCGGCTTCAGGAGCTTACGAGGGTCATAACCCTTGCCGGCAACGTCCTTGCCTGCTTCGATGTATTCTCTTGTTGCAGCAGCGAATACCAGCTGGAGCTCTGTGTTGACGTTGATCTTGGAAACGCCCAGAGTGATCGCCTTGCTTGTCTGCTCGAAAGGAATACCGGAACCGCCGTGAAGAACGAGAGGCTTGCCGTTTACAGCTGCGTTGATCTCATCCAGACGCTGGAAGTTCAGACCTGCCCAGTTTTCAGGATACTTGCCGTGGATGTTGCCGATGCCGCATGCGAGGAAGTCTACGCCGAGGTCAGCGATAGCTTTGCACTCTGCAGGGTCAGCCAGTTCGCCGTTGGATGCTACACCGTCTTCAACGCCGCCGATGCCGCCTACTTCACACTCAACAGAAACGCCTCTGCTGTGAGCCAGGCTGATGATCTCTTTGGACTTCTGGATGTTCTCTTCGATTGCATAGTGGGAACCGTCGAACATAACAGATGTGAATCCAGCTTCGATGCATGCCTTAGCGCCTTCGTATGTGCCGTGGTCGAGATGCAGTGCAACAGGGATCGTGATGCCCATGGAATCATGGAGATCTCTTACCATGTCAACAACCATCTTGTAGCCGCCCATATACTTCGCTGCGCCTTCGGAAGCCTGGATGATGACCGGGCTCTTTGTCTGCTCGCAAGCTGTCAGGATGCACTTTGTCCATTCCAGATTGTTTGTGTTGAATGCAGGGATCGCATAATGACCAGCATAAGCCTTGTCGATCATTTCTTTTGCGGAAACTAATACCATTATAATTCCTCCTATTGTCTAGTTTCATTTTATTCCAATTTTGTTCCAATGAAAAGCGTTAGAACATAAAAAGAAGGCATTGCCTTCTTTAAATCAGTATGTTTCTTCCGCAGAGCTGAGATCAAGTTCATTTTCTTCAGGAAGCTCTTCCTGCTCTTCTTCATCCTCGAGTTCGATCTCGCTCGTATTGATGTAGACCTCCGCAAATTTACGGCGGTTTCGCAGATCCCATCTGTTGTTTTCAAGGGACGCAAAGCGTTTATCCATCATAAGTTCCGAATAAAACTGGCCTTTTTTCCTCTTCAGTTTTTCCTGCGGGATCTTCATTTCTTCGGCGACTTCATTCCAGAGTGTCAGAAACTCAACTTCCATTTTTCTGGCTGCCAGGTAATTATAGGCAACATCTGTCATGGTCTGATTATAGCTCATTTTTAAACCCTTTCTTGAACTAATCCGTTCAGCCAAAACCCAGCGGGCATAAACAATCCGTCAGCATATTTACCGCATATGCATTCATGACTGCCTCATGATCATCCATTCGATCTTCTGTTCAACCGCTGTTTCTTCGCTGTATGTAATTTTATACGTAACTGCCCACTTGTCAAACATTTTTGCAAAATCTGCCATATATGTGTGCAGTTCCATCGTTCCGTAAGGGGATGAGACGACAGACGTCCCCTGTCTGTTTTTATGCAGCACCGTCCTGCTCGTGATTTCCGCCTTCCGCTCAATGACGACCGTGTCGTCCTTGAAAGAGACGCATACCGAAGCACCGGTATCCGCTTCTCTGTAAAGCAGGTCCGTATCCCTGAGAATCGCACTGACTGCGGGAAAGACCTCCTCTTCACCGGAAGAGAGATCGGTGCGCTTCATGACCATGCGGACCCTCATCCGCCGATCTCCGGGAAAAAGATCTTATGGTCGTCATTTGCCGGGCCGTGGATCAGCGAGTAGACGATATTGGAAGCTTCCGAGATCTCACGGACTGACCCGTCTTCCATCCGGACCCAGATCGCATTGTCCTTCCTGACGGTATACGGCGTATACGGGTTCTGCGCTACGGTATCCCTGAACCAGTAATACTTCAGGTCATATCCCGCCTGTGCAAGCTGCGTGCGGATCCTCTGATCCGTTTCGGGATCACTGTCCGTATATTTGAAAAGCTTCCTGTCGCGGATCCTGAGGGCGAGGTCCCTGAGGATCCCGTCGTCGCTGTCCGCCAGCATATCGAATGCGCAGCTGCAGGTGTATTCATCCATCCGGAAGAATGTATCCAGATCCATATTCCCGCCGTCCATGATGCCTTTCAGAAGCGGCTGTTCCGCATTCGTTTCCTTCAGGCGCCGGAAAAGCAGGTGGATGATCCCTTCATAGCTGCGTGCGACCGGGTGATAATAGACCTGCCAGTACATGTGGTACCGCGCCATGATGTAGTATTCCACAGCGAAAACGCCGCTCTTTTTGATGATGAGACCCTTGTCCCCGTTGACACGCAGCGTGCGCAGTATCCTTTCGAGATCGAACACACCGTATTTCGTACCTGTGAAATACGCATCCCTGAGCAGGTAATCCATCCTGTCCGCATCGAGCTGGGAACTGATCAGCTGCGTCATAAGCGGGTTTTTGCAGGTGTGGCGTATCACGTCCGCCGTCTCCTTCGCAAGGCCGGGTGCGCATCTTTCAAGGATGCGCGTGATCTCCGTATCCTCTTCGATGATCCTGCAGGTAAATACCTCATGCGAGACGCCGGTCACGGATTCCAGCGCATGACTGTACGGGCCGTGGCCGCAGTCATGGAGCAGCGCCGCCAGCATGACCGTCACCTTTTCCCTCTCGCTCAGGGCTTCCCGGATGTCTTCGACTTCGGTGACCATCCGCCGCACGATCTCATATACGCCGAGGGAATGCGAAAAGCGCGTATGTTCCGCGCAGTGATAGACCATATAGGCGCCGCCCAGCTGGCGTATCCTTCTGAGACGCTGGAACCAGCTGCTGTTGATCACATCCCAGACGACCCTGAGGTCTACATGGATATAGCCGTGCACCGGGTCACGGAGCACCTTGACTTCCGGTGTTCTCTCAAACATCTTTCTCCTCCAGAAGGACAACAGCGAATGCCTGCACGCCTTCCCTTCTGCCGACGAAGCCGAGGCCTTCCCCCCTGGTGGCCTTGACGCTGATCCTGCCGATATCGCAGTGCAGGGCTTCCGCATAATTCTGCCGCATCTTCATGATATGGGGCGCCATCTTCGGCTTTTCGATCATGATAAGGCAGTCCGCATTGCCGAGCCTGCAGCCGCGCTCATCCATCATCTTTGCGACCTGTTTCAGGATCAGGATCGAATCAGCGCCTTCCCATTTCGGGTCTGTGTCAGGGAACCATTTCCCGAGATCCCCGAGTGCGAGTGCGCCGAGGATCGCTTCCGCCAGGGCGTGGGTCAGTGCGTCGGCGTCGCTGTGACCGACAAGTCCGAGATCCGACTCGATCTCAACACCGCCGAGGATCAGTCTGCGGTCCGGGCTGAGTCTGTGTATATCCGTTGATTGTCCTATTCTCATAACAGTTCCTCTTTCTGATCACAGTTTAACAAAAAAGATATATAATTCACATATGATTATTCCCGACTGGGTACGTAAGCCCGTAACGATGCTGAACGACGCCGGCTATGAATGCTTCGTCGTCGGCGGTGCAGTCAGAAACGCGCTGATGCACAGAGATATCAATGACTATGACCTGACGACGAATGCCCTTCCCGAAGAGATGAAACAGGTCTTTTCCGGCATGCATATGATCGAGACGGGCATAAAGCACGGCACGCTGACCGTCATGAGCGGCGGCTGCCCTGTCGAGATCACCACGTACCGCACAGACGGCGTCTATACCGATCACAGGCATCCCGACCAGGTGGTCTTTACCGGGCATCTGGAAGATGACTGCGCGCGCAGGGATTTCACGATCAACGGCATGGCCTGGCACTGGGACACAGGCATACTGGATTTCTACGGCGGCAGGCAGGATATACAGGATCACCTGGTCCGCTGCATCGGCAGGCCCCGGGAGCGGTTCAATGAAGACGCCCTGCGGATCCTGCGTGCTTTGCGCTTTGCGTCGCAGTTCGCATTCACCGTCGAAAAAGAAACTGCCGCAGCCGCGCACAGTATGAAGGAGCTTCTTGGCTATGTATCGAAAGAGCGCATACGCAATGAACTGCTGAAACTGCTGGAAGGCAGGGCAGCCGGATCCGTATTCAGGGAATTCACCGATATCTTTGCGGTCTTCCTCCCGTTTATCGATCCCTCTGCAGCAGGGACGTTATCCGCACTGCTGGAAAGGAGTCCTGCAGACCCCATGGTCAGGGCAGCCCTCCTCATCCGCAGTTCCGGCGATCCGGAAAGAGTGCTTCGCGATCTCCGGTTCTCCGGCCATGAGATGACCGTGATCCTGAACCTGATCCGCCTCGAAGACATGCCGATGCAGACACGCATCGACCTGCGGTATATCCTCCGCGATCTGAAAACAGATTTCGACATGTATCTTAACTACCGCTGCGCGCTGGACTCTTCCCTTGATGAAGTACGGCTCAGGGAGCTTTATGATACAATGCTCCGCGATCATGACTGCTGCAGCCTGAAGGACCTCAGCGCCGACGGCAGCACACTGCTGAAACACGGCTACAGGGGGAAGGAACTCGGCCGGAAACTCAATGAGATCCTTACAGAAGTCATTGAGGGAAGACTCGGCAACACCCCTGAAGAGATCGAAAGATACCTCGCAGAAAACGCGTAGGGGCTGTGAAAAAACCTCCGATTGAAATCGGAAGTTAAGCAGCTCCTTTTTCTATGGGAAAACGTAAAAAAGGCTCGGGGAATCGAACCCGGAGCCTGTTTTGGTAAAATATCTTTGTCTAGGAGATATTTACCATGAGATATTTTAGCACGCGGCAAAGTTTTTTTGTGCTTATCTCCAGCAGTGACCTGGAGGAGACAACAAAAATCAATAAGTTTCGGCAGTTTTTGGATGATTCCGGAGTAGCCGAGATACTGAACAGAGTAAAACCAAAATCGGAAACAGCAGGAGGACGTCCGGAGTTTAACAGGTATGATCTGTTCGCAACGATATTATTTGGGTTTGCATATACATC
>JAILQT010000081.1 GCA_024698805.1 Solobacterium sp. | reverse complement strand
CGGCAGGGGAGCTGATACGCACGCATAAATACAGCCTGATGGCCCTGATCGAACATCCTGACCTTCGTACGGTCTTTGTCCGGACTGTGGATCCGGAACAGGACAGGATGCTGTTCAATGTCAATACGCCGGCGGATTATGGAGCCCTCGTAAAGGAAACGGGATGCAGACGAAAGCATATTGTCCTGCAGGGGAAAAGCGGGGCAGGAAAATCCACACTCATCAGAAAACTTGTGAAGGAGATGCACTGCACGGCAGGCGGTTATCTGACAAGAGCAGTCCTGAACCGGGAAACAGGATACAGGGAGATATTCCTGTATCCGGCTTCATACATATATGACACGGATGACCAGGATATGGCTGCGAGGGTAAACGGGAAGCTGTGCGGGATCACGATGAACGGTGTAAAGGAAGTATATCCGGAAGTGTTTGATACATACGGTACACAGCTGATCCATGCCGCTTCAAAAAAAGAACTGGTCATCATGGATGAGATCGGCTTTATGGAAGAGAAGGCGGGACAGTTCAAAAAAGCTGTCCTTTCCGCATTTGACGGGAAGATCCCCGTGCTTGCGGCGATCAAGTCCAAAGACATCTCCACACCGTTTCTAGAAGCAGTGCGCAGCCATGAAAACGTACAGCTGGTCGGGGTGGATGAAACAAACCGGGACGGGGTCTTTGAACAGCTGGTAAGCCTGTACGCAGGACAGAAAGAAGGCCAACAATGAAAAACGCAAAGATACGGGACCTGATCCTGCTGGCATTTTTCGCGGACATAGGGTTTGTCTCAAAACGTGTGATCGCACCGTTTGCCAATGTCTTTACGGATTTCCTCCGAGTGCCCGGGGGCATCGGGACTTCATTTTCCCTGCTGTTCCTGGTCATCGGTGCCTGTGCGGTCAGACGGAAAGGTGCTGCCACAGTGATGTCCCTTGTGCAGTGCATCCTTGCCATGTCGCTGGGGATGACCGGGGCGATGGGGGTGATGTCACCGCTAGGCTATATCGTGCCGGGGATCGTGATCGATCTCACCCTGGCATTCTGTGCAGTGTCCAATGCCGGTCTGCCTGTCTCCATGCTGTCTGCCAATGCGGCAGGTTCGCTCACGGCGGCACTGACCGCAAATTTCATCGTATTCAACCTGCATGGGGCAGTGCTCGCGCTTTATGTGCTCATCGCCCTCATCAGCGGCGGTCTGTGCGGGCTTCTGGCGGCAGTCATCTATAAAAGGATCCGGCCGCTGTACGGTATGGAAAAAGGAGAACGAAATGAACAAAAAGTCTAAGCTTATAATAGCAGCCATCGCTGTTGTCATGCTTATTGCCGTCGTCATCCTGGCGGTGGTCGTCCGGGGGAATAACAAGGCTGGACCGGGCCTGATCATTCAGGCAGGAGGGAAAACTGTTACTGTCAGCTGGGAAGATATCAACCAGACATTCTTTACAGGGGAGATCGTCAACGGCAAAGGCGAGCTCTCCAGCCATGAATACCGGGGCACGGAACTATTCGCACTGTTCGAGGCCAAAGGCATAGAGATCCGGGAAGACACAAAGATCACAGCCGGATCGGAAGATAATTACACGGCGGAGCTTACCGGTGCGGAAGTCATGGAAGAAGGTAAAGTCTATGCGGCTGTTGTCTGTGATGATGAGATGATCGGAAACATTGACGGCGGACAGGGCGGCCAGCTGGTCGTTTACGGTGATCCCAACGCGAAGCGGCAGGTAAGGTATCTGAAGACCATCACGGTCGGAGATCCTGCCGGTAAATGATACGAAGACAGAATAAGCATAAGAAAGGATCCTGAACGCAGGTGTGATGCGTGCAGGATCCTATTCATATTGATCGTATCGCTTCAGGCTTTCGTGACTTCCACCAGGTTCGTGTGCTGGGGATTGCCTTTTGCCAGCGGCGTAGGATAAGCGGAGCTTGTCAGAACATTGATCGAACCGCGGCGGTCTGTGCCGTCCATATCCGGCGTATACCAGCCGCCCTGTGACATGGCTACGACGCCGCGCATGATGCGGGTCGTAACGACAGCCGGGATGATGACGGTGCCGCGGTCATTGAAGATGCGGACATCGTCGCCATCGGTTATTCCTCTGGCTGCTGCGTCTTCCGGATGAATCCAGAGACCGGGCATTTCCACTTCGTCCTCCCATTCGTTGTTGTCATGCATCGAATGGGTGCGCCTTCTGGTATGCCAGCCGATGAGCTGCAGAGGGAATTCCTCCTGCAGCGGGTCATCCGGTCCTTCCGGACAGGAGATATAGCGTGTCACCGCGGGGACATCTTCCAGATGCATGTCATACAGCGTCTTGGAGAAGATCTCGATCTTGCCGCTGGGCGTTTTGAACGGATGGTTATCCGGATCTTTGATCTGTTCCTCGAAGGCAATGTAGGTCTTCGGCTTCTTGTACTGCCAGCCGCCGAGGGCTGAGAAGGTATCAAAATCCGGCAGTTCTGTTTCTTTTTTGCGCAGTGCATCGTAAGTTGTGCGGAGCCAGTAATCCGCTTCCGGATGACCGGCAGTGAAAGTCTCATACACACCGAGATTCTTTGCGATGTCCTTCAGCCACTCCCACTCAAATATCGTTCCGAAAAGAGGTTCAATGACTTTGTTGTTGCGTAAAAGGTAGTTGCCTCCGCGCCACGGCGCATTCATGTTGTCTGTCTCGAAGACTGATGTGCCGGGCAGGACATAGTCCCCGTAGCGGGCACTCGGCGTCATGAAGATATCCGAGCATACGATCAGCTGGCACTTGGAATCATCTTTCAGGATACGGATCGTATCCGCGATGTTGGAATGCTGGTTGATCAGTGTATTGCCGGCCAGGTTCAGGATCATCCGGATATTGGCATCCAGTTTGTCCATGCCGTGGACACGGTCATTGCGTGCAGTCATTTCCGCACCGTGCTCGATCGCCTTTGTCCACAGGAAGATCGAGATCGCGCCTTTATACGGATTGGCGATCTTAGGCATTGCGATCGCGGGACCTGCATGTTCACGGGTCATCCCGCAGCCGCCGGCATTGCCGCCGGGAATGCCGATGTTGCCTGTCATCGCTGCCAGGGTGGCGATCCCTTTCACAGCCTGTTCGCCGTTCCCGGTGCGCTGGATGCCGTAGCCGCTGATGATGCAGGCCGGTTTTGCGGCAGCGAATTCCCTGGCGAGGCTGCGGATCTTATCCGCAGGTATGCCGGTGAGGGGCTCTGCCCATTCCGGCGTGCGTTCGATACCGTCCTGCAGGCCGAAGAGGTAACTGCGGTAACTCTCATTCGGGCCGACGCCTTCCGGCATATGGTCTTCATCAAAGCCGATGCAGTATCTGTCCATGTATTCCTGATCCTGCAGACCTTCTTTGAAGATCGTATAGGCCATGGCATCCGCCAGGGCTGCGTCGGAAGACGGCCGGATCGGGATCCATTCATCCGCATAGGTGATTGCCGTCTGCGAGAGACGGGGGTCGATCGCGATGATGCGGATATTCTTTTCCTTCAGTTTCGAAAGGTAATAGTTCCTTTCCGAACCGAAGATCGTCTCGGTGGAATTGTCGCCCCAGAAGATGACAAGGCTGGCATTCAGGATGTCTGCCGGACTGTTGCCGAAGAACACATCGCCGAAGATATACGGCGCAATATAGGATGCACAGGCGGAACTGTAGCTGCCGTAGTTTTCCAGATAGCCGCCGTCCGCTGCCAGCAGGCGTTTGGCAAGACTGGAGGGACGCATAACGCCGGTGATGCCCGTCGCATAGTTGACGTAACGGGATCCCGGACCGTAGGTATCGCGGATGCGGATCCACTGTTCCGATATCTCGTCTGCCGCCTGTTTCCAGGTGATGCGGCGGAACCTGCCGCTGCCGCGCTCACCGATGCGCTTCATGGGGTAGCGCAGCCTGTCCGGCGAGAGGAATGTCTTCCGGTAGCCCCTGCCTCGGACGCAGGCGCGGATCTGCGGGTCATTGCTGGAAAGGTCGGATTCGATCTTCAGGATGCAGCCTTCCTGCACCGTCGGACGGATCACGCACTTGCCGCCGCAGTTGTTGCCGCCGCCGCTCAGGATGACCTTTGGTTCTTCGAGTGCGATGGCAGGGGACAGACCGTCTTCGGCAATGTCGCTGAATTCTTCCGCAGCAGGTCTCAGGATCTCCCAGAGTTCCGCTGTTTTGTTTTCGATACCGAGTGCCTTTGCGAGTGAAGCAAGGGAAGCGTCGCATCTGCCGCCGAGTACGCGGAGGAGATGATCGCAGATGGTTATGAAAGCATCAAAGGTGCCGCGCTTTTTCAGTTCCTGCAGCAGCAGTCTCTGGTTCTCCAGCGTATAATCATCCGCAAATTCTTCGATGCGTTTCTTCATCCCGGCACAGGTCAGATAGTAAAGATAACGGTACTGTTCACCGATATAATCCGGCGGGTTGCCTTCCATGCGGACGGGTCTGTATCCGTCGGCGTAATAGCGTTTGATCACTCCGAGTGTCGTCTGGTTGCACAGGACGCGCTCATCAAAGCAGACCGAAGCCCACAGAGACGGCTTGAAATCAGCGTCGCATCCGCGCAGCAGGAAATCATATTCGAGCTGCCATTCTTCTTCGGAATGTTCCGACCATTCCGGCAGCAGGCTGAGCAGCCGGAGTGCTTTCTTCACATCCGCAAAGAATTCCGCCGCGAACAGGTAAACAGATCTCGGCATCTGCTTTTCCGATGCACCGGGCGTCATGCCCAGCTGTCCCCAGAGCGTATCGCGGATCGCACCGAGATTCTGCGGGGCGTCGATGAGGATGGCACCCTTCAGTTTGCCGTCCTGATAAAAGCGTTTTTCATACGGTTCTTTAAAACCTGACGGATTGACCTCGTAACAGATACGGCCATCCGCCTCAAATACTGTCTTTATTCCTTCGGAAGTTACATCACCGAAGGAATAAACGAATACATTCCGGCCGGAGAAGATCAGTTCGCCGCCGTTATACAAAGGGCTGTTCTTTACCTCTTCCGACCCGGCACCGTAAACAGCGCTGAGACCGGCAAGGATACCGCTCTGTTTTGCGAAATTCCAGAGTCCGGGATTCGGATCCCACTGGATGCAGTCACCGGCTGCCAGTACATCCGGAAGACTTGTCTCCATGCCCGGATTGACGCTCACGCCGCGTCCGCATTCCGCACCGGCTTCCTGCAGCAGTTTCACATCTGCGCGGATGCCGCAGGAAAGGATCACCAGGTCTGCATCAAAGGAACAGCTTTCCCCGCAGATCTGTGCCTGGACGGTATTGACGCGGCCGTCTTCACCGGCTTCGATCGAAATTCCCGATACGCTTGTGTAGCTGCGGATACCCTGGGCTTCCAGGCGCTCTTTGAACACGGCTGCGCTTTCATCATCCAGGAAGCGGCCGAGCAGCTTCGGTGCCAGTTCCAGCACTGTAACATTGAGTCCGGCTTCCTTTAGTTCTTCCGCAAGTTCCACGCCGATCACACCGCCGCCGATCACGACTGCGTTTTCAGCGAAAGGTATGTCGCGGTGGATCCGCTTCATATCTTTGATGGTGCGCACGGTATGTACACCGGTAAGACCCGCACCGGGAATGGGAGGGACGGCAGGGGAAGCACCCGCCGCATAGATCAGTTTGTCATAACGGATCTCACTGCCGTCTGCACATGTCACAAGGTGCTGTTCCGCATCGATTGCAGTCACGGTGCAGCCTGCTGCCAGACGGATCTGTTTTCTTTCGTACCATTCGTCTGTATGTAATGCAATATTCGCCGCGTTGAGATATTTGATATCCGTCTTGGAGAGAAGGGGACGCAGATAAGGTCTTTCTTCACCCGCTTCAAGGATGCAGATATCTGCCTCGGAAGAATTGGCACGGATCGTTTCCGCCGCGCTGACGCCGGCAATGCCGCCGCCGATAATTACATATTTCATTCCCATGGATACTCTGCCTTCCTTTCACGAGGTTCTGTGAGTGTTTCATAATCGACAAACTGCAGGCAATGGGTCAGACATGCGTCTACGCAGGCAGGGTTCTTTCCCTGCGCCCGCAGGTCGGCGCATCCGTCACACTTGGCACTGCGGCCGTCACGGAAGCTGAGTTTCGGCGCTGCCTGGGGGCAGACCCTGGTGCAGATCCCGCAGCCGATGCATTTTTCTTTCCGGTGGCCGACAGTACCGTCGCTTCTCCGGTACATGGCCCCGGTCGGACAGTGCTTTACACATTCCGATTCATCGCAGTGGATGCAGGCGCCGGAAAAATGATAATACCGGAGCGGGTCATCTCCCGCATTCACCGTAACGGTGCGGCGGAAGAACAGACCCATCTCCAGATTGTTTTTGTCTTTGCATGCCATCTGGCAGACATTGCAGCCGATGCATTTTTTCTGGTCATAGATAAATCCGAAACGCTTCATAGGGACTCCTTCTTTTGCTGGACATATGATCAGCGGTTATTTTGTGAATACAGGGGCATATGCAGGACAGGATCATATCATGCATGTATTTTTCTTATTATAGTATATCTGCTTGTATGAATGCATTCGTATGATTTGCCTGCTTCCTTTCGGATTCCGGATGGGGGTCAGACTTTTGCGCTGATTTCATTGGAAAATCACGGAAACGGAAAGGCCGGAGATAAAAAGTCTCCGGACTGTTTTATATCCGGAGAACTGTGTATACAAATGGATCAGCACTGTTGCCGCGGACGCAGGGATCAGACAGAAAGTCCTCTTTCCGGCCGGAAAGGAAGAACCTGGTTTTTCATGTATTGCCTCTGTCCTCCCGCATCAATTGTATCTACCGGATTCCTGCAACAGATGTGTCAGCTTAATCCCCCGCTTCCGGCAGACAGTGCATCTGTGTTCTGCCCAGTACGCGGAAGCCTTCTGCCTTACCCCTGAAACTGCGGATACCGAAATCGTATGCGCGCAGATCCAGATACAGGGATATGGAGGAAGCGTCCGGACAGCCTTCCGGGAACTGGCTCTTATGACATTCAAAAATGGCATATTTCTGCTGGGAAACGAAACCGGCTGTGGGAAAGAACCGGTTCGGCTTTGCGGTCATATAGAAGGCGATCGCCTGTACCGGTGCGCTTTCAGCCCCGTACTGTTCCATGATCTCCTGGAAGGGGGCGAAGAAAGCGAGCTGGCGGGAGACTGTTCCGGCATTGAGATGATCGATATGGCATTCGCTTGTTACGGAAGGATCCGGCGCAAAGACGATATTCGGTTTCTTCTCACCGATCACCTTTGCCAGGGCGCTCAGCAGATCGTTCCGCTCATAGAAACCGCCGTCGGAGAATTGCAGAAAGGTGACGTCACTCACGCCAAGCACTTTGGCGGAAGCCAGCGATTCCTGTCTGCGGATCTCAATGAGCTTCTCCTGCGTGGTACCCGCAGGCGCGTGTTCAAGACCGTATCTGCCGTCCGTACATATGACAAAAGAGATCTGTTTTCCCTTTTTACGAAGGGCGGCGACGGTAGCGCCGGCACCGATCTCGATATCATCAGGATGCGGTCCGACAAACAGATAACGCTCAAATGATTCGATTCCGGGGACCGGTGCCGCAGTTTTCAATATCAGTTTCAGCAGACTCATGCGGCACGCTCCTGTTTTCTCTTTTCAAGTTCTGTGCAGATCCGCTCATACTCGGCTTCATCGAGGATGTATTTCTTCTGATATAAAACATAGGAAAGATACATCAGCAGGAAAGGAAGAACGGTCATCATCGCAAGTAGGCCGAAGGACTGCCCGTTCTTTACACCGCTTAACAGTTGAGTGATCGCATCAGCCTTTGCTTCGGAAGTCATCTGTCCCGCGTTGGCTGCCTGCTCATACTGGGAAATCCCGTTTGTATATTTGAGAATTCCGAAAATGATATAGGTGAGATTGGCGATGGCGACTGTCAGGGCTGAAGCCATTTTTGTCAGGAAGGGGCGCAGTGAACCGATGATCGCCTCGTCACGGACGCCGTGCTCATATTCGTTGAATTCGACCGTGTTCATGATCGAGATCATCATGATCAGATAGAAGCCGTACTGGCCGAAATTCGCCAGCATGTATCCGAAGGTGAGAATGCCGAATTTCATTCCGGATGCCAGGGGAAGGATCCCCGCAGCCAGCATGAACAGATAGCCGGCGGTACCGGTGACCATCAGACAGGTCATGAGCTTATTCCGGCCGAATTTTTTCGCGATGGCAGGATAGAAGATCATAAGGAAGGCAGTAACTGCCATGCCAAGCATCTGGAACATGGTAAAGAACACGCCTTTATAGCCGAATTCCACATAGATATATGTCTGTCCGATCCCGGAGAGAACGATGCCGTTGCCGATCTGCTGGAGCAGGAAGATGACAGAGATCCAGACCAGCTGGCTGTTCCCGGAAATTGTGGACCAGATCTTTTTGAAGTTGACAGGCGGTGCCGGTTCGTCGTTCGGATTTCTTTCTTCGGTAACGCCGAAGATCGTAAAGGCAAGGAACAGGGGACCGAGGATGGCTGCGCCGAGAGCGACGATGCCATATGCAGTGACGGCATTTCCGCCGATCGCGCTGTCACCGGCCGTGAACATCGGAATCAGGGATGCGGCCAGCACACCGCCGATGCCTGCAAACAGGGTTGCCCGGGAAGTGAACTTATTACGGGTATCCGCATCTGAGCTCAGCGCCGGCACCATGCCCCAGTAGGAGATGTCATGCATCGTATAGGTGATGCTGTAGGCAAAGTACATGAGGCCGAAGAAACGGACAAATGCCCAGCCCTGCAGCTTTGTGCTGAACATGGCATAGATGACCAGTGACGTTGTCAGGATGCCGATCAGGAGCCAGGGCTTGAATTTTCCCCATTTTGTACGGGTACGCTCGATGATATTGCCCATAATGGGATCATTCAGCGCATCGAAGACTCGGGCAGCTACCATGATCGCGGTGATTGCGGACAGCTGGGCTGTATCCAGATTCCTGGTAAACAGTACAAATGCCAGCAGATAACTCGTGACAAGGTTGTATATGATGTCGCGTCCGATCGTTCCAAGCGGAAACATCAGAAGATTTTTTTTAGTGATTCTGTCATCATTATGCATAAAAATGCACCCCCTGTGATATGCGATTGGTTCTATATTCAGTATAAAAGAAAACAGAACCGGAAACAGCCTGAAATAAAGACTCACCGGCTGTTTTTGACATTCCCGGTGAGCACAGTTACGCGCTTTATGAATGCCGGCATCACATCCGCCGGCAGGTTCACGTTCAGTTTTTCTGCGATGTATTACAGGCTGATCACAGCGGCAAAGCCCGTCGCGGCAGGCAGGCCTTTGTTTTCCTATGCTGTCCTCATGTATGAACGTGGGCAGTTCCCGGGACAGCGATTAACTTCTGTGATCCGGCTGATAAACGGTTTACCCATACGCAGCGCAGCTCTGTGTCTGCTTTATGCTTGTAAGACTTATCGCTTCAGAGGTGCTGCAATAAGCTTTACAATTAAGATGACCGCAGATCTCTGTTCATCAGAATTAACGCGCATCGAAGCATCCTGTATACTTATGAATATGTATACGAAGATCTATATAGTCCGCCATGGACAGACAGCTATGAACCACGCAAAAATGCTTCAGGGACGAAGCGATACCGCACTGAATGAGACCGGTATCCGCCAGGCTGAAATGACTGCCGTGAAGCTGAAAGAAATGGGTATCGGATTTGACCATGTATTCTCTTCCCCGCTTGTGAGGGCAAGAGAGACCGCAGCCCTGATCAGCGGAAGACCGGCGCAGATACAGGTCGATGACCGTCTGATCGAGATGGATTACGGTCCATATGAGGGGATGGATCTTTCCGACCCGGATGAAAAAATACGGACGTTCTTTTCCGATTTTGTGCATAATCCTGCGCCGGAGGGGATGGAACCGCTGCATCATGTCACGGAACGGCTCGGAAGCTTTCTGGAGGAGATCAGGAAGAGTCATCTTTCCGGTAATATCCTGATCAGTACACATGCGATCGCCATGAAAGGCGCGCTGGAATATCTTTCACCGGATTCAAAAGGAAGCTGGTGGTCGAAATACATCGGCAACTGTGCCGTGTATATGTGTGAGATCAAAAACGGTCAGTTTTCTGTTCCTGAGGAAGTCAGACTGACCGATATCATCGTACAGCCCGGTGTGTGATCATGCGGGCTTTTTCATGTGTTTTATTGCTCAGATCCTGCGCAGGAATTCTTCAATGAAACCGGACTCATACGCATGGGCTTTGTCATTGGGATGCGTATTGCGCGGATAATCCACAGCCTGTTTCAGCAGGACGGCATGCTTTACTTCTGCGGAGATATCCGGGTTCTGCGAGCGGATCATGACCGGGGTGAAGCGGTCACCGTTCAGATCGATATAGGGAATGCCGTATTTCCGTGCCATATTGATCTGTACGGTCCTGTATTCCTCGCGGTCACAGCCGTTTGAGGCCAGGATACCGATATGCGCAAAAGGCCGGCTGACGATCAGCCAGGAAAGGACGGTATTCCATGCGCCGCAGTAGGTCGCTGTCGTTGTATCGTCCATCGTACCGATGGGGATCGGGCCGGTCGGATCCTCCCCGTCTTTTGCCTTGCCGTGTTCATGATGGGAATCATTGATGCCAAGATAGATTGTGATATAATCCGCATCTTCGGGGATATTTCGGTAATAACAGTCCGCATTGGGGTCGCAGAGGCTGTTATGGAAGGTGTTGTCCGCAGGATAGCCAAGGGTCCTGCCTCCTTCAAAAAAACGGTAGATCGTCATATGGTTGCGTGCCGCAATGAAATAGGGATATGTTTTCGGCATGCCTTTGCAGAAGCCGTCTTCAAATACACTCCCGGTAACACCGGAAGTGAAGCTGTCACCGCATACTGCCCATTTTTTCCCGTACAGTATATTCCCGTTATGTTCTGTATATTCTTTTTCCATGTTTATCTTATCCTGCCAGTTTTAATGAAATGTAACACAACAGCGGGGATCAGACAATGTCATCGGGCTGAAAAACCGATCCATGCACCGTATGGGATCATCCGCTGTTCTGTTGCTGAGACCTGCTCGTATTCCTGTCTGTCAATTCTTACAGATGCCCGAAAGAGGCGCTTCTAAAAATATTCTTTCCGCATAATTCATCACAGAATAAAGCGCTTTCAGCGTATAATACTTAGTATGGAAAAGGTGTTTTTTTATGTCTGAACATAAACGATATGATGTGATCTGCGCCGGCATCGCGACCTGGGATACGCTTTTTACCGGTGTGGACAAAGACCTGATGGAGATCGACGGGATCCTTGCCAAAGGGTATTTTGCGGCATCCGGCGGTGACGCGGTCAATGCGGCTGTCAGTATGGCCAGGCTCGGTATGAAAACGGCTGTCTGTGCGGCAGTAGGAAAAGACAGTCCGGCTGCCCTTATCAAAGGCGAGCTGGAACGTGAAGGTGCAGACTGCTCGTATCTGCATGAAAGCGAAGAAGTCAATACCGCTTCACCGGTACTTCTGATCGACAGCAGCGGGGAAAGGCATATCATCCGCGTGCCGGACAACGGCAACCAGTATTTTACCGAATCGATGGTCAGCGACGAACTTCTGGAAAACAGCCGGCACCTGCATCTGGCCAGTGCAAATGTACTGCGGTCACTGGATGGGAAACCGCTGGGGAGGCTGTTTGAGAGGGCGAAGGAAAAGGGACTGACGACTTCCCTGGATGCCTCGTATGACCGCAGCGGGAACTGGATGAAAAACATTGAGGATGCACTGCAGTACTGTGATATCTTCATTCCCAGCCTGCAGGAAGCCTCCATCTATGCCGGCAGTGAAGATCTTGATGAGATCTGCGCATTCTTCTCGGCTTATCCGCTGAAGATCTTCGGCATCAAGCTGGGTGAAAAGGGTGTCCTGGTAACCGATTTCCGCGAGACATGGAAACAGGAAAGCCTGTATCACGGCACGCCGGTGGATACGACCGGTGCAGGCGACGCATTCCTTGCCGGTTTTGTCAGTGCCTGGCTGAAAGGCTATGACATTCCTTCCTGCGCATACATCGGCAGCGCCCAGTCGTATTCGGTGCTGGGTGCGCCAGGCGCCAACCGTGCTGCCGGCACCTGGGAAGACGCGCTGCGGCTTCTGGAGACAAACGGGCTCCGTCTGAAGAAAAGGGAATTGTGAGGGTATGTAATGAAAGAACTTCTGCATCATCTTCTTAAGAATATGGAATTGTCAGTCGGTCGGGGTGAAAACTATTTTACGATGAGCCGGGGGAGTTTCCGCTACCGCCGGCTGATCCGCTGGCGGCACCGTCTGCGCAGGACCGGTTATGAGAAAAACGACAAAGGCTTTACGGTCACCTTTCACGACAGCAGGGACAGCGAAGACTATGTCATCGATATCACCGTTGGGAACGGCCGCTATGATGTGAAGCTGCGCTCGCACCCGGGCCGCGTCAACCGTTTCTGGATCTCCTATCCGTCTGCGGAGGATGAGCATTTCTACGGCTGCGGCGAAACATATTCGACACTTGACCTGAAGGGGGAGAAAGTCCGCATCTTCGTTGCGGAACACCAGAATACCAGGCGTATCACAAGGAAACTCGTCCGGGATACCCTGGTCGGGCATGATCCGGAAAAAGACCTTGCTTTTTCGCAGTATGAATCCTATTATGCCCAGCCGACCTTCGTGTCGTCGCGGAAGTATTATCTCCATGCGGATACGGTCACCTATGCCGAGTTCGATTTCACCCGGACGAACCGTGTCACGCTGCTGTTCCAGGAGAAGCCTGTCTTCCATATGGAAGCAGGCAGGGATTTCCCGGAAGTGTCGGAAAAGCTGAGTGCCCTGCTGGGGCATTACGGCAAACTACCGGAGTGGCTGTATGACGGCGTCATCCCTGCGATCCAGGGAGGGACGGAAACGGTTGACAGGAAAATACAGACAGCCCTCGATGCCGGTGTGAAAGTCAATGCCGTATGGTCGCAGGACTGGTGCGGCTGCCGGCGGACAGGCTTCGGCTACCAGGTCATGTGGAACTGGGAATACGACGAAGAACTCTATCCGGACCTGCCGCAGATGATCAGGGAATGGAAAGAGAAAGGCGTCCGTTTCCTCGGCTATATCAATCCCTTTATGGCGATCGAAAAGGACCTGTATAGATATGCCCATGAACACGGCTACTGCGTAAAGAACAAAAAAGGCGAAGACTACCTGGTGACGATCACGACCTTCCCGGCCGCAATGATCGACTTCACCAATCCGGACGCCTATGACTGGTACAAAGGCCTGATCAAAGAAAACATGATCGGCATTGGCATGTCCGGCTGGATGGCGGATTTCGGCGAATATCTGCCGGTGGACTGTGTCCTGCATGCCGGAAACCCGAAGCGCATGCATAACCAGTGGCCTGCCATCTGGGCCAGGATGAACCGGGAAGCCATTGAAGAATGCGGTGTCAGGGATGAAGTGTTCTTCTTCATGCGTGCCGGTTATATCGGCAGTGTCCGTGATGCCGCGTGCATGTGGACCGGTGACCAGCATGTCGACTGGTCCAAGGACGACGGCCTTCCTTCCGTCATTCCCGCTTCGCTCTCACTCGGCATGTGCGGCCAGACGATCGTCCATTCCGACGCAGGCGGCTATACGACGGTCATGTCCATGACACGCTCAAAGGAACTGCTGATGCGCTGGCAGGAGATGAATGTCTTCTCGCCGCTCTTCCGCATGCATGAAGGAAACCAGCCGTCCCGCAATGTACAGTTTGACGCGGATGGGGAACTGCTTGCCCATCTGGCGAAGATGTCGCGGATCCATACAGCCCTGAAGCCGTATCTTCTGGAACTGGAGGAAGAGGCACAGAGGGGTATCCCGATGATGCGTCCTGTCTTCTATCATTATGACTGCATGTATGACAATTATAAGGAATATATGCTGGGCAGGGACCTGCTGGTTGCCCCGGTCCGCAAACAGGGAAGACAGGACCGCCATGTCATCCTTCCGGACGATATATGGATCGAACTGAACACCGGCAGGGAGTATCACGGGGGCACTGTTTCCGTGCAGGCACCGATGGGTACGATCCCCGTCTTCTGCCGCAAAGAACATACACAGATCACGGAAGAAACACTTCAGGAGATCATTAAGGAGATGCGGTCATGAATCAGGAAAAGAAACACTCGCTGCTCAGCAGGATGGCCTATGGCGCAGCGGATATCTACGGCGGCGGTGCCTTTGTCGTCATCAGCACGTTTTATACGGTCTTTCTGACCAAGGCACAGGGCATGCCGGCAGCGATGGCAGGTACGATCCCGCTGATCGGCAAGGTATGGGACGCTGTCACAGACCCGGTCATGGGCAATATCTGTGACAGGACAAAGTCAAAATTCGGTGCCAAACGCTTCTATATCCTCGTCGGCTCACTGCTTTCCGCCCTGACCTTTATCCTGATGTGGATCACGGCACCGTTTGCGTCGATGTCTTCAAAGTATGTGTTCTATACGGCGATGTACATGCTGTTCAGCACCGGGTTTACGGTCGTTATGGTCCCCTATAACGGACTGCTGCCGGATATGATCGATGATTATACCGAGCGTTCCCGCTACAGCAGCGTGCGCATGATGTTCTCGACATTCGGGGCCATCCTCGCCGGCCTGATCCCGACGATCCTGATCAAGGACAATACAAGTCCGGCACCGTACCTGATCGTTGCCCTGATCTTCGGTGCGATCTTTACGGTCACGATCCTGTGGACCTTCTTCGGCACATGGGAAAAGCAGAAGGAACCGGTGCGTGTCCCGCTGAAAGACAGCTTTACCCAGTCCTTTACCGTCTATAAAAGCAGGGCTTTCAAGATGTTCATCGCCATCTTCCTTCTGGGGCAGGGGGCTGCCGACTTCGTTACAGGACTTGCCGTATACTATGTCGATGACGTTCTGAATGCCTACGGCGGCGGCAACTTCACGATCCTGATGGGCGTGCTGCTGATCGCCCAGTTTGCCGGTACGATCCTTTTCGGACAGATCATGCAGAGGACCTCCAAGACATTCCCGATCCTGGTCGGCTTCCCGGTCCGGATCGCTGCTACCCTGGCAATGCTGCTGTTTTCGCATGAGGGAGCCAGTTTCACGGTCATCCTCGTGCTGAGCTTTATCGTCGGTCTCGGCATGGCCGCATCGTCGACCAGTATCTATGCGATCCTTTCCGATATGGCGGATGTCGATGAACTGATCACATCGGTCTCCAGGCCCGGCACCTGCTCGGGTATGGCTACCTTCATCCGCAAGATCGCGACAGGTCTTTCTTCCGCTGTGATCGGGCTTATGCTCGGCATGATCGGCTACGACGAAGTGCTTGCCAGCAGCGGCATGCGTCAGGCTGCGTCTGTGCAGCGCGGCATTGCGTATATCTATATCTTTGTACCGGTGCTTCTGATGGTGCTGACGATCCTTGTCGCAAGAAAGTATCCGATGCAGAAGAAGGAATTTGAGATCATCAAGAAGGAGATCGCCCGCCGGAAGGGTGAAGATCCTTCCGAGACTACTGCTGAAGAAAAAGCAGTCTGTGAAAATGTTACCGGCTTTGCCTATGCGGATCTCTGGAACCGTGACAATGCCGTCAGATTATAGAAGAAAGCGGGGAAACTATGAAGATCGGATTTATCGGCCTCGGCATCATGGGCGAGGCAATGTGCAGGAATATCATTCGAAAAAACGACGGCACTGTCTATGTATATGACTTCGTGAAGGAAAAAGTCGACCTTCTTGTCAAAGAAGGGGCAGTTGCCTGTGCGTGCAGTCTTGAAGCTGCGCAGAAGGCGGACATGATCATTACGATGGTCCCGAGATCGGAGCATTCCAGGGCAGTCGTGAATGAGGTCCTGCCTGCACTGGATAAGACAAAGGTCTATGTGGATATGAGCACCATCGATCCGGATGTCTCGGTGGAACTTTCAAAGATGGTAAAGAAGACCGGCGCTGACTTCCTTGATGCGCCTGTCGTCAAATCGCGTCCTGCAGCGGAAGCGGGGAAGCTCGGCATCTACGTCGGCGGCAGTGAAGAGGGGTACCGGAAGATCCTGCCGGTGCTCTCCTATATGGGCGAAAACATTATCCGGATGGGGGACAACGGGAAAGGCCTGGTCATGAAGATCTGCCACAACGCCCTTGTCTCGCAGATCCAGAACGGCGTCAATGAAACAAGCGCCCTTGCGGCGAAGAACGGCATCGATATCCTGACCTATGCGGAAGCCATCAGCTATGGCGGCGGCCAGAATTTCTATCTCGATTCCAAGAAGAACGCGATCGCGAACGAAGACTACACAACAGCCTTCTCGATCGCCAATATGCATAAGGACGTCCATATCTGCCTGGATCTGGCAGAGCAGTCGGGACTGGCCATGCCGGGCGAGGAGAACGCTGCGCGTGTCTATGACGAAGCGATGGAAAAAGGTTACGGGTCTGAAGACTTCTGCGCCACGGTAAAAGTGGTACGGGACAGGAAACCATGCTGAAGCATCTGAATGATGTCAACGGGCAGCTGATCCTGGATGTATATGATCCCGCTTTCGAAAGCTACGGGCGCATCGTGAAGGGATATGATGTAACGGATCTTGTGCGCTATATGGAAGAACATACGGAGATCCCTGAAAACGGCAATATCTATATTGCATCAGTTGAAGAAATGGAATCCTTCCCAGTGAAAAAGAAGATCGAAGCTGTCCTCTACGGCGGGATGCCGGTCCAGATCGGATACTGCAACGGACGCAACACGACTTACAACGGCTTTGAATACCATAAAGGCAGCGAGATCAACATTGCCGTCAGCGATTTCATGCTGGTGCTTGCACACAGCCGGCAGATTCACAACAATACGATCCGGACAGAAGACGCACAGGTATTCTATGTCCCAAAGGGGACTGTCATCGAGATGTTCCAGACAACCCTGCATCTGTCCCCGTGCCGTGTATGCGACGAGGGGTTCAGGGATGTCGTCATCCTGCCCAAAGGTACCAATACACCGTTAAGCGAAGAAGAAAAACAGCTGCGTGATCAGAGCGCGGATCCGGAAGCCCGGCTTCTGCTGCAGAAAAACAAATGGGTCCTGGCACACCCGGAAAGGGAACCGCTGATCCGGCAGGGAGCCCATCCCGGACTGATCGGGGAAAACAGGGAACTGAAATACTGAGGAGGAAAATCAGATGGATAAGAAATTTCAGGCGGTCTATGTACCGATCGGCGTCGGAACCTTCCATATGCCCTCTGCGCAGGCAATGTTCGATGCCTCATCGCAGCTGCTGAAAAGTATCTGTGAAGATACAGTCATACCCGGGGAGATGCTGCTGAATACGGATCTGCTGAATGCTTTCCTGGATACTGTTGACCCGGACCTGATCATCCTGCAGAATCTGACTTTTGCCAACGCTGCATATGCATCGGAGATACTGCATCGTTTTAAAGACGTGCCGATCCTGTTATGGACGCTCAGGGAACCTGTCATCGACGGCGGCAGGCTCCGCCTGAATGCCATGACCGGCGCATTCTCAGCAGCCAATACGATCCGGCAGTTCCGTGACAGGCCGTTTGAATATGTTTACGGCGGACCGGGAGAAGAGAAGGTGAAAGATGTGCTGTCCAGGATGATCCGTGCCGCAAAGGTACGCAAAGAAATGCAGTCGCTGAAAGTCTGCGCGATCGGTCATACGCCGCAGGGATTCGGCTTCGGCAGGGCACTGGATAATGATCTCCTGTCTGTTTTCGGTGTCCGCCAGGATGCCATCGAAGCAAGGGAGCTGATCGATACTGCAAAAGGTTTCAGCGATGCGGAAATCGAAGAATACCTGGACGATGCGCGCAAGCGTGCTGCCGGTCTGGATGAGACGCCGGAAAAGAACCGCATGGACTTTGCCAGACTGTACAAAGCTTATGCGGAATATGTCACGAAAAACAATATCGGGGCGATCGCTTCCCGATGCTGGCCGGACTTCTTTGTCTCGTTCGGCACACCGGTCTGTGCCGTGCTGGCCATGCTCAACGACCTTGGTGCCGCAGCAGCGTGTGAAGCGGACATGTACGGAGCTTTGTCCATGTGGATGGGTATGAAGCTCAGCGGCAGGAGCGTATTTTTCGGCGACCCGGTATCCCTGGATGAAAAGGAAAATACTATTACCTTCTGGCACTGCGGCACTGCCGCATGCTCGCTGGCCAGGAAGGACACCGGCGCCTGCATCGGCGAACACTGCAACCGCCATATCGGCCCGACCATGGAATTCGGCTGCGAACAGAGCGATCACGCTGTCATCTTCCGTATCGGCAGGAATCCGGACGGTACCTTCCGTTTCTTTATCGCATCCGGGAAAGCCCTGGACAGACCGAAACAGTTCTTCGGCACATCGGTCGTGATCGAAACGGAAGAAAGCAGTGAAAGGATCATCCACGAGGCAGTCAAAGCAGGGTGGGAGCCGCATTATGCCGTCATCTTTGAAGATGTAGCCGATGAACTGGAAATGCTGGCCCACATGTTCGGCTGTGAAGTGACGCGATACTGATCCGGTAAGGATCACCGCTTCCGCCGGCAGGCAAAGTAAAAAAAGAGAAAACAGGGAACGACGCCGTACACATTCCGGCTGCGTTCCCTGTTTTATTCATACCGGCTGATCCTGGATCGTGATCACTGCAGGCAATACTTTCTGTTCAATGAAACCGATCCTGTCAAATATCCTTGGTTTGAATGTACCCGTTATTCCCGCAGATACATGCAGTTCTTTGTTGACATAAATGATATTGCCGCTGTCCCCGATCGCCGCAAAGACCTCCCTGTCATCAAAGGGCCTGTACCATAAATAGCCGTAATTCATATATCCGAACCTCTCGCCAAGCTTAAGATGCGGTGCCGTCATTTCCTGCAGGTAGTTTTCGGAAATGATCCTCCTGCCGTTATACAGGCCGCCATCCAGCACAAGCTGTCCGATCACAGCCATATCCCGTGCGGACATGCATAAGCCCCAGCCGGCAGTGACGGTACCCCGGGGATCACTGTACCACTCATATTTCCTCGGGTTCTTATTCATGAAGAAATCAAACTGGTCTTCCTTGGAACTGTCCCCGTGCGGTATGCGGCAGGGCAGTCCCAGGGGTTCAAACAGATCCCTGTTGGCAAGATCAATGCATTTTTCCCCGGATGACCTCTCAATGATCCCTGCAAGGATCTGGATGCCGAGGGTCGCGTAGCGGAACTCGCCCGTGATCCCCTTGCGGCCGCCGAGACAATCAAGGATCGCAAGCGTCCAGTCCCGGGAAGTACATACCTTTTTCCATGGTTCTGACTTTCCTTTGTACGGGGCAGTCATAGTCAGCAGGTGCCGGACTGTTACGTCACAGATCGTTTTCTCTCCGCGCTTTACCGTATAATCCGGGAAGAATTCCATCACTTTCTGGTCAATACTTCTGATGAAACCTTTATCCAGCGCGATTCCCGCAAGCAGGGCCATCACGCCTTTGGTCACGGAATTGACATTCACCGCATCCGCAGTCGTGAATCCGTGCCAGCAGTCATCACAGACAGTTTCCCCGTCTTTGATCACATAGATCTGGCAGATGTTGCTTTCGTTTCCTGTACTGTCGGAAACATATCTGTGCAGCTGTTCTTTATTCACTGTAAAAGCCTCCTCTCAGTAATAATCCGGACGTCCTGAGAAAAGGCTAAGGCAATAAGAAATTGTTTTCAAGAGATGTTTATTACAGTTTTATGAACAGGAAGTCATTCTGTCAGCGATTGTACTTCAGGACTGCTGTCAGCAGCAGTATCAGTCCTAATACCAGTCCGGCAGTCATCGGTACAAAGACGAAAGCAGACCGGGTAATCACGATACATATCCCGGAAAGGAGAAAGCCGGTCCCCATGAGCAGGACGCCGATCCCGGAAAGTGTACAGTATGCCTGTTTATTCTCTTCACTTACTTTGTCACAGTGATAACGGATGATCAGCTCTGTTTTCTGCTTTTTCCAGATCTGCCATCCAAGGCAGGTGAATACCAGTGCCAGCAGCACAAATAAGATACCGATCATGATGAACCAGATTAGATCACTCATAGCATCTTCCTTCAGAAAAGCGGAATGATTTCAATGCCTATGCTTTGCCGGATTTCTTCAATGCATCGTATGTTTCCGAGAGCCACTCATTATAGTGATCATAGGGGTCCCGGACCCACCAGTCCAAAAGCTTGTTTAAGGATCGGATGTCCTCTTTGATGCTGGTGCATTTGTACTGCTCCGGGTCACGGTTTACCTTCACGATATGATGGCCGTCAGCTTTAAAGTCGATTATGTAAATACAGTGTCCAGTCCAGCTGCGGTGTGCACAAAGTGCTGATCCCTCCATATACCAGAACCATTTATCCTCCATAGCCTGCGGGATATTGCCGCGGCGGAGCACATTCATTTCCTTTTCGCTGAAAGACCTCCTGAGTACGAAAGTATCATGCCGTGCAGGCATGGGCTCTGTTTTCCAGTCACTGCGGCGTGCGGTCCTTATTTTGTTTTTACTGTTTTCTGTCATAGGATTCTCCGTTTCAGTAACATCTGATCAGTCTGTCGCAGATGCCGTTATGACGGCATATCTGTTCATGCGCTTATCGTATACACTCCGGCATTCATGGCGCATCTGCCGTCCGTCAAACATATGTATAAAACAATCATACAGTCCGGGTTGTTCACATTGGACCTCCCGCAGTTCGCAAAGATTTCACTTCTCGGCAACGGATCAGCTCACCGCATGACGACAGTTTCCAGGAAAGCCAGAAAACGGTTAAAGCTGATGTCATTACAGTTATCTATGCGTTCAGAGTTCCGGAACAGTTCTTCCGTACCGGCACGGACCTGACGGGCAAAAGGGCTGTCGTCGTTGTTTACGGAAATGCACAGTTCCCCAAGCCTGGTGAAAGATTTCCGGTTGATATTACACGATCCCGTAATGATGCGTTTCTCATTCATCATAAGCTTTGCATGCAGCATATAGTCTGTCATGTACACGGACAGTTTTCCGCCCGCTTCCGCCTGTCTGCTGCGAAGCAGTTTTGAAACGGTGATCCGGTTCGTATCGTTATTGTAGTTTGCGCTGCGCGGGATCAGTATCCGCACATGCACGCCTCTTTCCAGGGCGCGGCAGATGGCAGATATGATTTCTTTATCCGGTGCGAAATACGCCATCAGTATGGTGAGCCTGCTTTCTGCAGCGTCGATCAGTTCCAGGAAGCCCTCCTTTATTTCAAAACACCTGACCGGTTCCTTTGCGTTTACCAGGAACAGGTCGTTTTTCGTCTGCGGGAACATTCTTTTATGCAGGAACTGTGAAATGATCTCCGGATCATGGATCATGACCATACAGTCATAGTAGACCCTGCCCCTGGAATCGCGGAAGTATTCCTTATCCTCAATATTGATCCCTCCGAGGATCATGATCCGGCGGTCAAAAATGTAATACTTGGAATGATCATTTGTCTTCCGGCTGTCTTTCATGATGACATTCGGGTGTTCTTTCAGTTTCCTGTACAAAGCGCTCTGTTTTGTCTGCAGGTGTTTGCCGTACAGGTCCCTGTTGTAAAACAGGCACAGCAGACCGATCTGGATCCGTTCCGAAAGGGAAGGGCTGTGGCAGAAAGACCGCTGGGATTCCTCCGCATATTCAAGGACCAGGCCGTAGCGGTCTTTTTCGATCACGATCAAAACACCTCTGTCTGCTGCCCTGAGCAGTTCTTTGGCTATCGCAGTGCCGATCCTGTCTTCCCGCCAGATAAACATGCGGATCAGGATCTCCTTTGTTGCTGAGCGGATCTGCCTGATTATTTCGGGAAATGCATTGCTGCCCATCTCCAGTAAACGGAATGCACTGGTGTAATCTGTTTTTTCCTGCATCTCAATTCTGTTCATGATTCATTGATTCTCTGCTGCTTCAATAATATACCCTACCTTTCCATGTCGGCGAGTACATGCATCATCAGATAGAAACATCTCCGGATGCCGCCTGAAAGGTCTGCCTCTTTCAGTTCCTCATTGACCATGACAGGATCGTCTGTACCGATCACATCTACGCCGCAGCTGACAAGGTACTGTATATCGGACGGATCATCTGCCGTCCAGCAGAACACATCCATCCCGGCTTTATGCAGCTCACTGACCAGATAAGGTGTTACCGTTCCGATCTCTGCTGAAAGATTATCCGCATCTTCCACATCCGCATAATCCCTCCACGTCATCATCACCGCATGTGCAGTCGTGGTATCCGGATCAAGTTCTTTGATCTTTGTGATCGAGGGACTGTCCAGACTGATGATCATGACTTTATCATGCATGCCTGTCTCTTCAACGATCCGGAGCACCTCTTCCTCGAGGCCTTTCTTCTTATTTGAGGGTTTTGTCTCGATCTGCACCAGCATGTCGTTTTCCTTTGCCAGCAGGAGCACATCCTCCAGGGTCGTGATGCGGACGTCTTTATACCGGCTGTCGGAAATACCGGTGACCGTGTACTGCAGGATCTCATTATAGGTCATAGCAGCGACAGCCCGGTTTATTCCGAAACGGCGCTGAAGTGTCTGGTCATGTTCAGCGACTACGATATTGTCAGCTGTCAGCTGCACATCCAGTTCGATCCACGGCAGGTCTTCGGAAACTGCTGCTTCAAAAGCCTCATAGCTGTTATCGGGGGCGTGCACATTGTCTCCCCTGTGGGCGCATACCATGGGTCTCTCCACAGGATCCGCGAGAAAAGCATATTTATGCGCATAGTAAAACAGGCTTCCGGAAAGCAGCAGTGCAGCTGCCAGGGCCAGGAAGACCTTATGCCGCAGGGCAGGCTCGACCGTTCGGAAAACATACTGATTGATACCGGCAAGGGATTCATCTTCTTCATAATATTGATAAAACAGTGCAGTGATGCCGGCGTTATTGACGGGCGGGACGAATACCGCACTGAGGATCAGCCTTACAGCGTCGGCAGTCGTGCCGGAATGGAAAAACAGTTTTACGAAGAGGAGGATCGCGGTATTTGTGATCAGGGACAGTACAAGCATACAGACAACAGTATTCAGGATGCGGCCTCTGCCGAGTTTCCAGCTGTCTGCACAGCTTTGCAGAAAGCTCTTCTTCTGCAGTACATAGATGTTTATGGAAAAAAACACCGCGATCTCAGCAAGGATCAGAAGGGTATAGACGATGTTGAATGACACCGCGAACAGCGGGTTTGCGGCTATGCCCAGCTCAATGAATGAAGGGATCTCCATCTTGTATGCAATATTGCTCAGCGTGATCAGGCCCGTCAAGGGGAACAGGATCATCACAAACAGGATCATCAGCCAGTTTTTCGGGTGCATCGTTTTACTGCAGGTCCGCAGTCCGACGATCATCATGGACCAGATATCTGTCTTACGTCCTACCTGCGCCATGGAATAAGAATGCAGAAGCCCGCCGATCTCAAACAGCGCACAGAATGTCATGATGATCAGGAACAGCAGGACAAGAAGGATCGTATCCGCAGAAGTGCATACGGAAAGCATATTGCCTTTGTCGATATACCGGATACCTCTGAAGACAGTAAGGAGTCTGATGAAACAGCTGCTCGTAATGCTGTAGATGATCAGTGAAAAGATCCCGCACAAAAAAGAAAAGAAGGGTCTGGCAACAGGCTCAAATGAGATAAGAAGCCATACATTCTTCAGAAACGAGAGTGTAAATTAATCTGTGTAAGTTGGCTGAGAGCGTACGGCTCAGCCGGCATTACGCAGATTATTTTTGTTTACATGATAGACTGGAGGTAAAGAGGAAATGAGTGAAATGGCAAAAATAAAACGTAATCCGGCAGCT
>JAILQT010000074.1 GCA_024698805.1 Solobacterium sp. | reverse complement strand
AATATCTGGTGGCGATAGCGAAGTGGTCACACCTGTTCCCATCCCGAACACAGAAGTTAAGCACTTCAGCGGCCGACATAGCCTTCTGGTGAAGTACGCACGCTGCCGGGTTATCAAGAAGAGTTTATCTCTTCTTTTTTTGTTGTAATTGCTATAATGGAAATACGATGAAGAATAATTCCGACAGAAAACTGTATATAGAAATCTTTATTGTGATCATATTATGCATACTGGTCATTTTTTCATTGCTGTATCTGATCATCGCCGGGAAAACGCCCAGGCCGGCAGATCCGACACCGGATCCGGCCGTTACGGAAGTCCCGGAGACGGAAACACCGTCGCAATCTGCAGATACGGAGACAGGATCACCAGAGATCACAGGTGATACTGAAACGGAAATACCGGAAATAACAGAAACACCTTCGGAAATACCGGAAGAGCCCGAAGAACCGTCGCCTTCTCCTGACGAAACAGCTGAGCCGACAGAGGAACCAACGCCGACCCCGACGGCTACACCTGCCCCGACACCAACACCTACTCCTACTCCCACACCTACTCCAACGCCGACCCCGACCCCGACATCTACACCAAAACCGACGAAAAAGCCAAAGCCTACACCGACACCTGAGGCAACACCCACGCCGACACCCAAACCTGCGCCGACGCCAACACCCGAGCCGCAGTCGAATGTTGACGTGACAAGCGACGACAGCCTGTACAGGATCGTGAATAAAAAACATCCGCTGCCGAAAACATACGTTCCCGAGAACCTGGTAAAGCCTGACGTATATACGAACGGTACGCAGTATCTGAGAAAAGAAGCGGCCGGACCGCTCGAAGATATGTTCAAGGCTGCCAAAGCCGACGGTTACAGACTGTATTTCATCAGCGGCTACAGAAGCTACGCTGCCCAGCAGTCGCTGTGGTATACCTACGTAGCACAATATGGGGAGGAAAGGGCTTCGCATATCGATGCTTATCCCGGTGCCTCCGAACATCAGACAGGCCTCTCTGTGGATATAGGTTCCGGGGATCATGCCTGTGATCTGCGGGGATGTTTTGCGCAGACTTCCGCTTTCCAGTGGCTGCAGCAGCATTCCTGGGAGTATGGATATATTGAACGCAATCCCGAAGACAGCGAACAGTACACCGGTGTTCAGACGTCACCGTGGAATTTCCGCTATGTCGGAAAGGAAGAAGCAGAAAAACTGTATAAAGCACAAATGACAATGGAGCAGTACTATCTCAATGAAAAGTAATATCAGGATCATCAATATCCCCGGAAAAAATTTCGGGTTCAGAGGAAATGTCAATTTTACCAGGAAAATCAAAATGCCGGGCAGGCATGCGCTGGTATCCCTGCTGATCACACTGGTCATATTTGCGCCGATCTATTATTTTATTCATCCCGCAGTCAATATCCAGAATCCCGGGTTCTGGGGAATGACGATAGTCTTTATGCTTGTCTACCTTATGATCAAGGGGATCCGGATCGAAAGAAGTCATGAAGACAAAGAGAGCGCAGTGCTCCCTGCATATATCTTCATCGCACTGATCTGCCTGTTCCTGCTTGCGCGGTTTGCGGATTCAAGGATCTTCCATGCGAAGAAATACAGTTCGATCCTGACCGTGCAGGAAGCGGATATCGACAGCATACCGACTGTATCCGCATCTTCCGCGATCGCACTGATGGATACGCAGTCGGCAGAAAAGCTCGGTGACAGGAAGATCGGTTCCCTCTCCCATGTGGTCAGCCAGTTCAATGTCGGAAGCTACATGCAGATAAACTATCAGGGCTCGCCGGTCAAAGTCGCTGCCCTGGCATATGACGGATTCTTCAAATGGTACAGCAATCATAAGACCGGTGTTCCCGGTTATGTCCTTGTCGATCCTGTCAGCATGTCTGCAGAATATACGGCATTGCAGGAAAAACTGCGCTATGTGCCTTCCGCGTATTTCAATGAAGATCTGGACCGGCATATCCGCTTCCGGTTCCCGACAGTCATGTATGACGGACTGCATTTTGAGATCGATGAAAACGGGAAAGCATGGTATGTCGCGTCCGTATATAAACATACGGTCGGCCTGTTTGGCGGCAAACAGGTCACAGGTGCGATCGTTGCGGATCCTGTGAGCGGTGAAGTCACAAAGTATGACGCTGCGGATGTTCCTGACTGGGTGGATATCGTTTATTCGGGAGACCTCATCTGCATGCAGTACAACGATTACGGCAGACTCTCGCACGGTTTCCTCAACAGCATGTTCTCCCAGGCAGACTGCAAGCAGGTCACAACACTGGAAAGAAGAGATGATGACGGGGATACGGAATCCTATTCCGATTACGGTTATATCGCGATCGGCAATGATATCTGGATCTATACCGGCGTTACATCCGTCAACGGCGACAGTTCGAATATCGGATTCATTCTCAGCAACGAGAGGACTGAAGAAACAAAGTATATCCTCTGTGCCGGTGCGGACGAGTTCTCCGCGATGCGCAGTGCCCAGGGTGAAGTGCAGGAAAAAGGCTATGTGGCTTCATTCCCCAGCCTGATCAATGTCGACGGCGTCCTGACTTACATCATGGTCCTGAAGGACGGCAACGACCTGGTAAAGATGTATTCAGCAGTCAATGTCGAACAGTACAACACTGTAGCTGTCGGCACGACACAGATTGAATGTCTGAACAAATACAGAAAACTGATCGGTGCCGAAACGCCCGCAGATGAAAAATCGTTCGACGGTTTCGAAGAGAAAACGATCACTGTAACGGCGATCGAAAGCATCGTCATCGGCGGTGACACGTGGATCTATGTCGCGGATGAAGAGAAAAATATATACCGCGCGGAGTACAGCGACGTTATTGAAATGATGTTCGTCAAGACCGGGGATACGCTCACGATCTATACGGACGGAGACAATTTTATCCTCCAGGCGCAGCCTTGAAAATGTCCGTAAATATTTTGCATTGAAATGGTAGCGCTTTCGATATAAAATGATACTAGATCAAAAGATCGTTAAGAAAGGAACATTTATAATGCCGAAAACAATTACTTTATTCTGCTCTGCAGGTATGTCCACATCCCTGCTCGTCAACAAGATGAAAGAAGCTGCTGCTGCTCAGGGCAAAGATTACATCATCGCTGCTTACTCACTCAACGAAGTTGACCAGTATGGTCCTCTCGCTGACGTTATTCTGATTGGCCCGCAGGTTCGTTTCGCTCTTGCTAAGCTGAAAGCTCAGTTCCCTGACAAGCCCATCGATTCAATCGACATGCGTATGTATGGCCTGATGGATGGTAAGGGTGCTCTGGCAGTTGCTCAGAAGTATCTTGGTGAATAATCTGAGATAAGAGAAAGGCAACATGTCCAAAACGATCACACTGTTCTGTGCAGCTGGTATGTCAACATCTCTGCTCGTCAATAAGATGAAGCAGGCTGCTGCCGCTGCCGGAAAAGATTACGACATCGCCGCATTTTCACTTGGTGAACTCGATGAAAAAGGACCGCTGGCTGATGTAATTCTGCTTGGCCCGCAGGTTCGCTATGCAAAAGCAAAGGTCCAGGGTAAATTCCCCAACACGCCGCTCGCTGACATTCCTATGCAGATGTACGGCCTGATGGACGGCAAGGGAACACTCGGACTCGCAATGAAATTATTAGGAGAGGAGTAATTAAACATTATGGAAGGTACAGAACTGGTTGCTTTTAACATTATCGCATCTGTAGGAACAGCTCGTTCCTGCTATATCAACGCTATCGATCTCGCTCTTGAAGGCCAGTATGACGAAGCAAATGCACTGATCAAAGAAGGTCAGGAAGCATTCAACGGCGGTCATGAAGCTCATCAGGAACTGCTTGTAAAGATGGCAAACGGTGAAAAAGTTGAAATGACTCTTCTTCTGACTCACGCTGAAGACCAGCTGATGAGTGCAGAGTCCTTCGGCATTCTCGCTGAAAAGTTCGTTGCACTGAACAAGAAAATCGGTTAATCGGTAATCGAAAAGCTCCGGAAGGAGCTTTTTTAATTGATCTGAAACAGTTTTCCGACTACATATGTTACTCTTAGAACGGAGGTCGGATATATGATCAAGGCTGTTTTGTTTGATTTTGATGATACGCTCGGCAACAGGGAAGTATATGCATATGACTGCTGGAGGGCGATCCTGGAAGAGAATACCGATATTGCGGATCCGTTTGAATTTGAGGCAGTCCTGCAGGATGTCATGTTATGGGATGAGAAGGGAAACATTACCAAGGCACATATAAAAAACATGCTGAAAAAAACCTACAGCATCGAACTTCCGTATGAAGATCTCGATAAATACTGGGACAGCCGTCTGTGGAACTACTGTGTCCCGCTGGAGGATGCACAGAAGACGCTGGAAGAACTGTCTTCCAGATATATACTCGGCCTGCTTACAAACGGTCCGTCCGACGGCCAGAGAAACAAGCTTCGCCAGTCTGGTCTTTCACACTTCTTCAGCGAGGACAGGATCACCGTATCGGGTGACTATCCTTTCGGCAAACCCGACAAAAGGATCTTCCTGGCTGCTGCAGAAAAACTGGGCGTGAAGCCGGAAGAGTGTGTTTATGTCGGTGATATATATGCACGCGATGTGCTCGGAGCGCACCGCAGCGGCATGACGCCGGTGTGGATCTGGAACCGCGGGGAAAGAAAGTGCGGGACAGACATAATCATCATCCACAAGATCAGTGAACTGCTGAATTATTTTTGATGTAAACGTTATCATTTTGCAGTAAATGAATGTTTTGTGAAAAAAAGAGATTTATGTGCTATGATATGTAGCGCTTAATGATTGGAGTATATATGGATATTGAAAAACTCAGGCAGCATGCAAGGAACATTCGTATCAATATTATCAAACAGGTATCAAACGCAAACTCAGGTCATCCGGGAGGTTCACTCGGCGCTGCAGATATCGTTACACTTCTGTACTTTGAAGTGATGGATATCAACAAGGACAACGTCGGAACGATCAACAGGGACCGTTTTGTACTTTCCAAAGGACACGCTTCACCGCTTCTGTATGCCACACTGGCAGAGAAGGGGTTTATACCCGAAGAAGAACTGATGACATTCCGTAAGCTGAATACAAGACTGCAGGGACACCCGGATATCAACAGCCTGGAAGGCGTAGATATGAGCACCGGTTCACTCGGCCAGGGCTTCTCCGCTGCAGTAGGCATGTCACTGGCAAACAAACTCGATAAGAACGATCACCGTATCTACTGTCTTGCAGGAGACGGAGAATGTGAAGAAGGCCAGATCTGGGAAGCAGCTATGGCTGCGCATCACTACCGCTGCGACAATCTCTGCCTCATTATCGATGAGAACGGGCTGCAGATCGACGGCCGGACAAGTGATGTTATCTCACCCGCACCGTTCGAAGAAAAATTCAGGGCATTCGGCTGGCATGTCATCTCTGTTGACGGTCATGACTTTGAAGCTCTGAAGAGGGCATTTGACGAAGCGAAAACGGTTAAAGGTGTACCGACCTGCATCGTCGCAAAGACGATCAAGGGCAAAGGCGTATCCTTTATGGAAAATGTTGCGGACTGGCACGGAAAAGCACCGAATGCGGAACTGACAGAAGTCGCATTAAGAGATCTGGAGGCTGAGTAATATGGCTAAAGCTACAAGAGATGCATACGGCGAAGAGCTCGCCAAGCTGATCAAGGAAAATCCGAAGATCGTCGTCCTTGATGCGGACCTCGCAGGTTCCACAAAATCTGCAGTAGCCGGTAAAGAGGCACCGGAAAGATTCTTTGATATGGGTATCGCGGAAGCGAATATGATCGGTGTTTCCGCAGGTCTCGCCGCAAGCGGATATATTCCTTTTGCGTCATCTTTCGCAATGTTCTGCACGGGAAGAGTCTGGGAACAGATCCGGAACTCCGTTGCATATCCCCACCTCAATGTTAAGGTAGTCGGCTCCCACAGCGGCATCGCTGTCGGTGAAGACGGCGTTACGCACCAGGCGATCGAAGATATCGCGATCATGCGTGATATTACCGGATTCGAAGTCTATGTACCCTGCGACCAGTATGAGACAAAAGCAGTCATCGACTATGTCGCTGCATCCAAGGATCCCTGCTATGTCAGACTCGGCAGATCTGCAGTTGAAGACGTATTCACACCGGATACAAAGTTCGATATCAAAAAGATCAATGTCCTGAGACAGGGCAAGGGCATCGCGGTATTCGCCTGCGGCCTGATGGTCCAGTCCTCGCTTGAAGCAGCGGACATGTTAAAGGCAGAAGGCATCGATGTGACTGTCGTTGACGTATGCGCGATCAAACCGTGTGATGAAGAAGGCATCGCTGAGATCCTCAGAACACATGATATGATCTTCACCGTTGAAGAACACTCCGTAACAGGCGGACTCGGATCGATGATCTGTGAGATCGCATGCGACAGGGAACCGAGGAAGATCCACCGTATCGGTCTGCTGGACTTTGCGGAAAGCGCATCCTGGAAAGACCTGCTCAGTGCATACCTGCTTGACGGCAAGGGTGTTTACGAGCAGATCAAAGGCTGGCTGTAATTCCTGAATAGAATACAGTGAACCCTGATGAAAGATCAGGGTTCATTTTTATTTGCGAAAACGATGCAGGAAATGCTGAAATACCGTATTCTTACAGTAATGGATATAATGTGACTTGCGGTCAATCACATAATTTTACATATTTCGTACATAATTTGATGAAATAGTTTTTATATATTAATAGTGCAGAAGAAATCTGCCCTGACAGATGCTCCCCTTAACATCTGTTCAGAGATTCTATCCCCTTATAATAAAGAAAAGGAGCCTGAGAAGGCTCCATTTCAATTTTACTTATAATCGAATTCACTCGGATGGTTCAGAGGCTGTTCCAGCAGCTTCGGATTCTCAAAGATATGCTTGATCAGTTTCAGGCTTCTTGCGAAATAGAATCCGTCCGCGATCCTCTCGTCCAGTGTCGCGCCGATGTCGATGACATCACGGATCTCCTTATGCCCATCATCCATCAGGATCTCTTCTTTATGAAGCGTGCCGATCGTGATCATCATGGAATTCGTCCCGTAGTTATTCAGATGGTGGTATACGGAAGGGCACTTGATACTGCCGAGATTGGAAACGAAGATCGATGAGTAATTCGGATCGCCGTCCGTCAGGAATTTAGGATTGATACCCCAGAAATCAAGATAACGGATCAGCCGGACAGAACCGGCAAGCGCGACCCTGGGAAGGGCAGCGAACTTGTCGAGCAGTTCATCGATGCCGCCTGTCGCATGTTCGCTTTTGCGCATCTCGCTGACGTCGCCGATGATCTTCCTGGAGATATCGAAAACGGTATCCGTTTCCTCCGGCACCATGAACATCAGGGATTCTTCCGTTCCGTCCACAAATCTTCTCTTGGCGACGAACGCAACACTGATCTCATTTCTTTCATAGATGCGGTAGCCCTGGATGAAGCGGTTCATCAGAGGTCTTTCGCGCACCATTCTGACAAGGCCTGTGATCGCGCAGTGGAAGATCGTGATCCGCTCTTCCTTAGGCTTGTCTTTGTTCTGTTCATCCAGCCACTTGACCAGTTCTGTTGCGTCCAGTTTGTCGCTGAGATAAACTTCCGCTTCCGTACGTTTCGGCATCAGTGCGGTCATGACTGTCTGCAGACCGGGTGCGGAAACAAGCTTCCCGTCCCTTCTGTCTCCGAATCTTCGTTTTGTCTTATCTGTCATACAATAAATCCTCCTGACAATATGTTTTCAGCGGTACGAGCGGTATGCACCGGATACCGTATCTGTTCAAACAGTTATTCACAAATCCGCTTGGGTCTACTTCGTCCGTCATCGGCGGAAACGCGTTGTCGTAATGATCCAGAACGACCGTCTTCGGCTTCAGCCGTTCGATGAACCGCAGTGCGTATTCATCCTGGTCGCTCCTCCCCTGCAGGGCCATGATCAGGATGTCCGCATTGACGGGATATTCGATATCCTCCCTTAAGCCCATACTGCCGAGAAGCTGTATATGGAGATCCTTTACGTGCATATCGTAGAACAGGATCTCATTGTTTTCTTTATACTGCCGGTTGAGTTTGAGCAGTCTGTATAACTGCGGGGACAAGACACTCTTCGAAAGCAGTCTTTTCCGGATGATGCCTCTGTCAAAACGGCAGTGCACGCTTGGATATGTCCGGATATGAAACGGTCCGTTATCGAATTCTTCATCCGGTCCGATGCAGTGCAGGTCCAGTCCGGCTTTTTCCGACAGTGTTTTATATGGCGTTTCGGTACAGTATACCGGTACAGGCCAGCCGTCATAGATCCGGTGAAGATGCGCGATATGGTCGAAATGGCCGTGTGTGATATATACAGCATCTGCCTTGTGGAAAAGCCCGGCTTTTCTTTCCGTATCCTGATACGGGATGCCCAGGAACGGGTCGAATACGATGCAGGTGTCATCCTCCTGCAGGACAACGGACGCTGTTGATGCCCATGTCAGTTTCACTGGTATTCCTCCTCGAGTTTCCGGTAGGCGATCTTGCCGACAAGGGTCCGCGGAAGATCATCCTTGAAAATGATATCCTTAGGGATCGCATAAGCAGCGGTCGAGCGCTTCAGGGCATCCATGATCTTTGCGCGGAGGTCATCTTTATCCGCGCCTTCTTCAGGAACGACAAAGGCAGTGACCCGCTGGCCCCTTTTCGCATCCGGAAGCCCGATGACGCAGCTGATATCGACACAGTCGCAGTGATTGATGACTTCCTCGATCCTGTCGGGATAGACGTTGTATCCGTTCGTAACGATCATCCGCTTAAGCCTGCGTATGAAATAGACATAGCCGTCTTCATCTATTTTGCCGAGATCTCCCGAGAACAGCCATACGTCACCGTCATCGCGCCGCTTCAGGGTCTCTTTCGTCTCTTCTTCGTTATTGAGATAGCCGAGCATGACGGAAGGCCCCTTCAGTACGATCTCGCCTTCTTCATTCACGCCTGCAGACTCTGTCGTCCCGGGCTTTACGATGTCATAGACAGTATCCGGGAACGGCAGTCCGATCGAATTGATGCGGTATATGTCCCTCGGTGTCAGACAGGAAGCCGTTACGCATTCTGTCAGACCATAGCCTTCACGGATCTGTATATCCGCATGACGTTCATGCAGGAAGCTGTCGACCCGCTGTTTCAGATCGACGGAGAGACTGTCACCGCCGCAGAATACGCCCTTCAGAAAGCTGAGATCTGCATTCTTCAGTTTGTCCGCATGCAGCAGCGCGTCAAAGATCGTCGGTACGCCGGCAATGAAGCTCGGATGTCTCTTTATAAGCATGTCGGAATAGGATCTGATATTGAAATTCGGCATCAGGATGCAGCAGACACCGTGAGCCAGTACGGCATGGATGTTGATGCCCAGCCCGAAACCATGGAACATCGGCATGCAGGACAGCATCGTCAGTCCCGGCTGGAAATTCATCTGGATCGCTTCACGCACCTGCATGGCGCAGGCGTTGAAATTCAGGTCGGACAGGCATACGCCTTTGGGCTTTCCGCTTGTGCCGCCGCTGTATAATATGACCGCGGTATGGTCTTTCTCAAACCGGTTCTGCGGGATCGCTGCACCTGTCTTCCGGATGATATCGGTAAACAGGATGTCCCGGTCTTCCGGGAACTTCAGATACGGTCTGCCGGCTTTGAGTATGTATATATATTTCAGATGCAGGGGCAGTTCATCCTGGATCCTCGCACAGATGACGGTCACATCCTGTTTTGCGGCATCCGCTGCTTTCCTGACCTTTTCATAGAACATATCCAGGGTGATGATCCATCTGCTCGCAGCGATATCCAGATAATAGGTGATCTCCTCTTCTGCGGAGAGCGGGTGGATCATATTGGCTGCAGCACCGATATGGTTCAGGGCGTAAAAAGAATCAAGTGCCTGCGGAACATTCGGCAGGCAGATCGTAACAGCATCGTTTTTCCGAATGCCCGCTTCATACAGTCCTGAAGCAGTCCTGACTACCCTGGTGCAGAAGTCTTTGTAAGATACTTTTCTTCCGTAGAATTCATATGCCGGCTCATCCGGATACTGCGCTGCAGCTTTTTCCACCATCTGGAACATCGTCAGTTCGGGGTATTCCAGATGTCTGCGAGGCATGCCTGTGTAGTCATGTGCTTCCATAAAAACAATTTTACCCCAAAACTTGTTTTCATGCAGTCATACGTATATAATTCGGACATGAAAAATGAAGTGCTGAAGATAATAAAAAAACTGGATAAAGACAGGGTCATCATCGCGGTCGACGGCAGATGTGCTTCCGGGAAAAGCACATTCGCGGCAGAACTCGCTGAGGAACTGGATGCGAACCTGTTTCACATGGATGATTTCTTCCTGCAGCCGCATCAGCGTACGAAAGAGCGTTACAGCACCCCCGGGGAGAATGCCGACCATGAGCGCTTCCTGCAGGAAGTGCTGCTCCCGCTCGAAAAAGGAGTGCCGTTCCGTTATGCCCCGTTCGACTGCCGCAAAATGTGCATATCCGAAGAGATGTATGAGGTGTTTCCGAAAAAGTACAATGTCATTGAAGGCAGCTACAGTTTTCATAAAGACCTGTCGGATCACTATGATCTGAAGATCTTCCTGACTGCAGATATGGATGTGCGGCTTGCGAGGATACGCAGGAGGAACCCCGATAAGGTCAATGATTTCGTCGAAAAATGGATCCCGCTGGAAGAATTGTACTTTTCTTCGCTGAACGTCATGGAAAAAGCCGATCTTATCCTTGATACATCCCGGGAAATGTGGAATACAATGGAATAAATGTAGTATAGTAGTGTAAGCGTTTACGGAGGAAAAAATGAAAAGATTACCGGTATGCCCGCACTGCGGCAGCAAAAATGTTGAGAGAACAGAAGATTTTTATATCTGCAAAGACTGCCAGTCCGCTTTTGGCAGAAAGCCCCTGGCTGATGACGGCACAGACCTGATCGATGCCGTAACAGGCATGCGTTTCCGGTTCGGGGACATCGTCAGCGATTCCGTCAGACTGCGCTTCGTCCAGGACGGGGATGTCGCATTATATGAAGTCTATGATGCCAAGGACGGCGGCCTGAACAAATATGCAGGCGTGCTTGGTGAAGCGGAGTGGAAAGAGCTCAAGAGAAAGATGCTTGAAGACCTGTTTGTCTATGACTGGGACAGATACTATATTCCTGTCAATGACGGCAGGGATCTGAGGGATCTTGATGAGTGGTCGTTCAACCTGATGGTAAACGATAATGAAGACTATGAATTCAGCGGTGTTGACGAATACCCGGTATACTGGAAACAGTTCAGAAAACTGATCGACCCGTTCTTCAGCAAGATCGGCGAGAACTGAATGTAAATCAAAAATCAAAGCTTCATAACTGCGGCAGTACCGTAGTTTTTCCTGTTTCATCAGGCTCGTTGCCTTTTTGTTTTTGAGTGATACAATGGTATCGATTGCCCCGGAGGTATAGTATGAAAATTCTGATTGCGGGAGGAGGGAAAGTCGGCAGGACTTTAACGAGTGAATTATCCGCTGAAGGACATGATATAACCCTGATCGACAGAAATCCCAGAGTGCTGGAAGAGACAATAGAGAAGTATGATGTGATCACGCTTGCCGGAAACAGCGGTTCCATGAAAACACTGGAAGAGGCAGGTATCCGGGATATGGATATCTTTATCGCTGCTACCAATGCGGATGAGGTCAATCTGCTGAGCTGTCTTTCCGCGCGCACGCTGAATCCGAATATTCATACGATCGCCAGGATCAGGGATCCGGAATATGTGGACCAGGCGCTGAAGATGAGGGAGATCTTTTCACTGTCTCTTGTCATCAATCCGGAAAAACAGGCAGCCGGCGAGATCGCCAAACTGCTCAAATACCCGGGTTTCCTGAAAAGGGAATCCTTTGCGAAAGCGCGTGTCGAGATCGTTGAACTGAAAGTCCGTAAAGGATCCAGGATCGCCAATGTCCAGCTCAGCAATCTTGAATCCAGGGTACGCTCCAAGGTCCTTGTCTGCGCTGTTGTCAGAAACAACAAGGCGATCATGCCGGACGGCAGTTTTGTCCTGCAGGAAGGCGATAAGATCTATGTCACAGGCAAACCTGCGGAACTGCATAACATGCTGATACAGACAGGCGTCATCAATATGCCGGTCAGGAACGTATTCATTACCGGTGCCGGCAGGATCACCTATTATCTTGCGGAGGAACTGGGCAGGTCCCATATCCACTGCACGATCATAGACAACAACTTCAGCAAATGCCTGGATATGTCCGCGAGACTGCCCGAAGCTACGGTCATCAACGGCGACGTCAGCGACTACAGCGTCCTTGAGGCGGAAGAGATCGACAAGTACAACGCAGTCGTCTCACTGACCGGCATGGATGAGCTGAATATCATCACTTCCCTGTATGCGAATATCTCAAAGGTACCCCAGATCGTCACGAAACTCGGCAGGGGCGAAAGCTCGGAACTCGTTGACAGCCTTCCGATCGGATCTACCATATGCCCGAAAGAACTCTGCACGATGCATATCGTACGGTATGTCCGGGCCATGCAGAATAAGACCGGGCAGGCGCTGACGATCCACCGTATCGCAGACGGCAATGCCGAAGCGATCGAATTCCTCGTTGACAGCAGCACCAGGCATATCGGCGAAGCATTCAAGGATGTCCGGATCAAGAAGAATATCCTTGTTGTATCGGTAGGCATCGGCAACAACACGAATATCCCCAATGGTAATACGTCATACAAAGAAGGAGATACCGTCGTCATCGTAACGGACAAGAATACCGTGGTGAATTCCCTGAATGATATTTTTGAGGACTGATATATATGAATTTTAAGATGATAATACGCATCCTGTCGCTGGTGCTTCTGATACTTGCGGCATTGATGCTGCCGGGATTCTGTATCAGTCTGTTCCTGCATGAAACGGATGCCGTATACGGCTTCGCCGTTTCGCTTGCGATCATTCTGGTATTGGGAGGATTCCTTTGGCTTGTCACGAGAAAGATCCGGGTCCACCGCTTCTATGCGCGTGAAGGCCTGTTTACGACAGGCATGGTCTGGATCGTAATGAGTGCTCTCGGATGCCTTCCGTTCTTCCTGTCCGGGGAGATCCCGAGTTATGTGGACGCAATGTTTGAGATGGTATCCGGCTTTACAACGACCGGTTCTTCCATCCTGACAGAGGTCGAGTCCATGTCGAAAGGCCTGCTGTTCTGGCGTTCCTTCTCACACTGGATCGGCGGTATGGGCGTACTGGTATTCCTGATGGCCATCGTATCGCTCGGCGGCAAGAACCAGGGATTCACGCTGCATATCCTGCGCGCGGAATCACCCGGGCCGTCCGTAGGCAAGATGGTGCCGAGGATGAAGCAGACTGCCGCGATCCTGTACTGGATCTATGTCGGACTGACACTGCTGAATACGATCTTCCTGCTGCTCGGCGGGATGCCGCTGTTTGATTCGCTGTGCACCGCATTCGGTACTGCCGGTACCGGCGGATTCGGCGTAAGGAACGATTCCCTTGCCGGATACAGCCCGTATCTGCAGTATGTAACGACATTCTTCATGTTTGCCTTCTCGGTAAACTTCAGTATCTATTACCTGATCCTGCTGAAGAATTTCACCGATGTCTATAAAGACGAAGAACTCAGGCTGTTCTTCTTCATGATCTTCAGTTCCATCGCCCTGATCGTATGGAACATCAGACCGCTTTACAGCACGCTGGAAGAGACGATCCGCCATGCGGCGTTCACCGTCGGCACAGTCATGTCGACAACGGGATTTGCGACGACGGACTTTAACCTGTGGCCGTCCTTCTCGAAATTCATACTGCTGTTCCTGATGCTGATCGGCGCATGTGCAGGCAGCACCGGCGGCGGTATGAAACAGGCAAGACTCCTCCTGCTCTGGAAAACACTGCGGAGGAATATCCACAAATCACTGCATCCGTCGGAGGTGCGCACCGTACAGGTCAACGGCCGTCCGATCGATGAAGGCATCCTGGAGAATACTGCCAATTACCTGATCGCGTATTTCCTGATCATTGTCTTCTCGGTATTTGTGATCTCCCTGGACGGGTTCTCCATGGAGACGAATATCTCCGCTGTCGTAGCTACTTTTAACAATATCGGTCCGGGATTCGACGTCGTAGGCGCGACCGGGAACTATTCCCAGTACAGCGATCTTTCGAAGATCGTTATGACCCTGGATATGCTCGCAGGAAGACTGGAGATATTCCCGATCCTGATCCTGTTCTCCAAGAGTACGTGGAAACGTGCAAGATAGAACGATGCATCACGCATCGTTTTTACTTTACCGTTTTGAAAATAATGAACATGGAAAAAACACTGTCCGGACGGTATATGATCCGGACAGTGTTCTGTTGCGTTTACGGTTCCAATGTGACAGTTGCGATATATTCCGTATTCTCTGCGGCAGGGATACCGGGATCCGAGATGCGCAGTGTCCCTTTGACAAACATCATGAAATGGCATAAGGCGATGCCCAGGTCGATCTTCTGCATATCACCGGTCCCGGGACCGCCGAAGCCCTTGTCATGGCGTACATAGAAATGACAGCTGTTACCGTCCTTCAGGATACGCCACGGCTGCTTGTTGACAGCGGAAGGCGCAAGACGGACTGCTTCCAGCGCATTCTTTAGAGCAGGGTCGTCCGTTTGAAGCGGCGTGTCCCAGTTTCCGTCAAAGAACAGCTGTTCCGCAGGTCTGCGGGAATCCGCACGGACGCCTTTGCGCATCGCTGCTTCCCGGAAAGACATTTTCTTTGCGGGATAGCCGAGCGGGCTGATGCAGTACATGCATTCATCTTTCCCGGTATCGGATGCTTTTTCGAAATCTTCACGCTTCATCGTGCCGCCGATCCATGTCGTACCGAGTCCGAGCGACCATGCGTACAGGACCGCTTTCTCAAAGGCATACCCGTACGCTTCCTCCCCATGAGGCATTTTGGGGATCTTTGCGGTCATATACATCTTTTCTCCCCGGATGACCGGTGTGGATAACCCGTATTCTTCGGTATCCAGAAAGAGGAACTCCGTTTTGATCCCGAACGGGTCATCGATCCCGCGGATCAGTTCTTTCAGGTTTTCAAGATCTTCTTCTGACGGCCTCCTGCCGTCAAATGTACGTACACTCCTGCGGGTGCGGATCACTTCCATCCAGTCCATAAGCTTTCCTCCGTTTTTCCTGTTTCAGAATAACATACCCGGATGCTGCAGGATGTGCTGATGCCCGCGATGCTCTTTCTTCCGTTGTTTACAGCAGATTCCTTTATAATGGATTTGTAGTTTCCAATAACAGATAACAGTGGGAAAGGAGCATCCTATGATCACACAGCTGAACAGCCCTGTGCTGTACCTGATCTGCGGCGGGATCGTTGCCTTTGTGGCAGCCGTATGTATCGTATTCATGATCCGTGCATACCGTGCGGGGATCGCGATCGGAATGGATCCCGTCAAACTGAAACGTACGCTGACATCCAGCGTGACATTTTCCATCCTGCCGAGCATCGGGATCCTTCTCGGCGTCATCGCGCTTTCCGGAAGCCTCGGCACACCGTGGCCATGGCTGCGTCTTTCCGTCATCGGTGCCCTGCATTACGAGACACAGGTGGCGCAGGCAGCCGCAGAGCAGGTGGGACTGACCACGCTCAGCGCATCGGAAATGACGCCGGAAGCTTTCTCCACCATTGCCCTGCTGATGAGCGTATGCATCATGTGGGGGATGGTGCTGTCCCTTTTCCTCAATAAAGGCTATCTGAAAAGACTGTCCGGCAGCGGGAAAGAGAAGAAGACCGGTAAAGCCGGATTCGGTGATACCGCCATGGTCGCCATGTTTATCGGACTCGTATCCACGTATATCGGCAGCTATATCGGCGGCTACGTATCCGGCAGCGGCATCCTGGGTTTTCAGGGTGATCTGACGCCGATCATCGTTGCGGCAGTATCCGCAATGGTCATGGCAGGTTTTATATATCTGGCAGAGAAAAAGAATATGGCATGGCTGGAGAGCTTCTCGATCGCAGGCAGTATGCTTGCCGGGATGCTTGCGGCGATCCTGTTCTGAGGAGGCAAGACCATGGATCAGAAGACTTATCTTGAAAAGTATGACCGCATGACGCATGTGATCGGCCGTATCTCGACAGCGATCGCGCTGCTTCTGCTGGTCGGGGCACCGTTTGTGATCGGGTCCATTCTCGGCGCAATACCGAACCTCTCCGCTGCGGCGAGAGGATTCCTGGCGGTCGGCATCATCTGGACCGTATCCAGTGTCGTGGAATTCCTCGTCTATACACCGATGCTCGGTGCCGGCGGAGGCTATCTTGCCTTTATCACCGGCAACCTGATCAACATGAAGATACCGTGTGCCATGAGTGCGCGTGAGATCGCCGGCACACATACCGGTACACCGGAAAACGAGATCATCTCCACCCTGTCGATCGCGGCATCTTCCCTGACGACGATCACTGTCCTTGCGGCAGGTGTGCTGCTCCTTGTGCCGCTGCAGCCTGTCCTGCAGAGCGAAGCCCTGCAGCCGGCATTCGCCAATGTCGTACCGGCATTGTTCGGCGCAATGGCTTACCAGTATTTCCGCAGGAATATCCGGCTGGCGTGTGTCCCGTTAGCAGTCATGACGCTGTTATTCACATTCGTCCCGTCGCTGATCTCGCAGACAAGCATCATGATCCTGCCGGCAGGTGCGATATCGATCGGCCTGGCATGGCTGGCATGGCGCAGGAAAGAGGAATCGGAATGAAGACCATCGGTATGATCCTCCTGGCAGTACTGGCTGTTATCGTATTCCTGCTCCTGATCGCCCTTGTGCGTACGCTCTTCATGCCCTCAAAGGTATCCGGCTATAAAGCGCCGGCAGAGGATGAGAGGGCACGTGAATATGCTGAGATCCTTTCGAAGATGCTGCAGTGTGATACGACTTCGTATGACAGTGTCCGTGATCCGGAACGCTTTGAAGCTTTCCACAGACTGCTGGAACAGCTGTTCCCGCTTGTGCATGAACATCTGGAAAAGACAGACATCGACGGCAACCTCCTGTATTACTGGAAAGGCACTGCCCATGACAAGCCGATCGTCCTGATGAGCCACCAGGATGTCGTCCCGGCGGAAGGTACATGGATCCACGAACCGTTTGCCGGGGATATCGCAGACGGAAAAGTCTGGGGCAGGGGTGCTTCGGATACCAAGTGCTCCGTATTCGGTTTCTTCCAGGCTGTGGAAGAACTGCTTGCGGAAGGCATCGTGCCGCCGCAGGACATCTATCTGTCTTCCTCGTGCACGGAGGAATGGGCCGGGGACGGCTGTCCGAAGATCGTTGCGGAACTTGCCCGCAGGGGCGTACGGCCGTACCTTGTCTGTGATGAAGGCGGCGGCATCATTACCGAGCCGGTAGGCGGCGTGCCGGGCAATTTTGCCATGGCAGGAGTCTTTGAAAAAGGCAAGGCGGATATCCGCTTCACCGCCAGAAGCAACGGCGGTCATGCGTCTGCGCCGAAGAAGGGATCACCGATCGCCTGTCTTGCGGCTTTCGTGGACAGTGTGGAGAAACACGATCCGTTCAAAAAGAAGATGCTGCCGGAAGTACGGTCCATGTTTGCAGAACTGGCACCGTATGCCGGCTTCCCGCTGAAGCTGGTCTTCGGCAATCTCTGGCTGTTCGGACCGCTGCTGCAGATGGCGATGCCTGCGATCTCCGCGCAGGGGGCAGCCATGTTAAAAACAACGATCGCGTTTACGATGCAGTCCGGTTCCGACGCATACAATGTCATGCCGCAGGAAGCGACCCTCGGCGCAAATATGCGCTTCATCCCGCACCAGGGAATGGAGGAAAGCCTTGCGGTCATACGCAAAAGGGCAGAGAAATACGGTCTTGCCATGGAAGTCTTTCATGCGTCGGATTTCTCCAAAACGACAGATATCCACGGAGAGGCATTCCAATATGTCACTGACTGTATCAAAGAGACATTCCCGGGTCTGCCTGTCAGTCCCTATGTCATGACAGGTGCTACGGATGCGCGTTTCTATCAGGATATCTGCGACAATATCGTCCGCTTTGCGCCGGTCATCTACGGACCGGAACAGCTTGCCGGTATGCACGGTCTGAACGAGAACATCGAATACAGCTGCCTGCCCGGCTGTGTGGATTTCTATAAGAATATGATCCTCAGGTCAGGAAGCTGACAGAACCGGACCATATATAACAAAGAGGCTGTGAAAAAACCTCCGATTGAAATCGGAAGTTAAACAGCTCCTTTTTTATACTTATACGAATCCTTCGCTTTTTCATTGAAGGATTTCTTTTTCTTTTTTTCAGCCCTATTAGACAATCTTTTAGCACTTGGCTTTTTAAACTTCTCCGGCTCTAATCCGGGAGGGGCAGTCCAATATTCTGTTTTAAGATTCCCGTCAAAATATCGAAATAGTTTCCTGAGATTATATCCAAGAAAGGAAAGCATATATTCTGCAGTGACCTTAATGAGTGAAATCCGTCTGAAACGGATGTAATTCATATTCTGCTTTAACACACCGAAAGAGCCTTCCACCTGGCAGCTCCTGTTCACCCTGATCTCGATGCCTTCAACGGACAGAAGGTTCTGCTCTGCTTCCTGTATATGACTTCTCAATTCCCGGTTGACTTCAAATATTTTGAAATTCTCTGATTTCCTTTTTTGAAATCTTTTGCAGTACTTGCGGAACGGGCATTGTTTGCAGCCGGTGATTTTATAAAAGATGCTTCCTTTTGCCTTAGGGTGTCTGCCTTTTATTTCTACAGGTTTTCCGATTTTGTTATTTAAACAGGTTATTGTCCCGTCTTCGTTCAGCCTGTATGGAAATGGACTCTTTCCGG
>JAILQT010000073.1 GCA_024698805.1 Solobacterium sp. | reverse complement strand
AATATCTGGTGGCGATAGCGAAGTGGTCACACCTGTTCCCATCCCGAACACAGAAGTTAAGCACTTCAGCGGCCGACATAGCCTTCTGGTGAAGTACGCACGCTGCCGGGTTATCAAGAAGAGTTTATCTCTTCTTTTTTTTGTCTTGCGGTATAATAAAAACGTTAGGAGTAAAGATTATGGAAGACAAGATCATTTTCATTCCTGAAGGAAACGAAACAGAGACTGCTGATATCGACAGGGCTGCTGCGAAAAAGAAAACAACGACAGCGAAAAAGAAAACGACAGCTGCTTCAAAGAAAAAAACAGATACGGATAAGAAGAAGACAACGACAGCCGCAAAGAAGAAAACCGGCACATCGACAGCCGCAAAAAAGAAGACCGGGACAACGACCGCAAAGAAGAAGACCGGTACGACATCTGCAGCGAAGAAAAAGACCGGAACAGCTTCGACAACAGCGCTGAAGCTCTCAGCCAAAGAAAAGAAGCTTGTGCAGAATTTCCGGAAATGCAACGCGATCGAAAAGCAGCTTATCGAAACACTCACGGAAAAAGCTGCAGGCGGAATCGACCTCTCCATACTCTCATCACTGCTGAAGTAGCATGGAACAAAAACAGCTTTTGGTCAATGCCGTTCTGAACGGCAATAAAGCTGCTGCAGATCCGCTCCTCGATATGATCCGTGATGATATATATCGGAAAGTATACGCGGCTGCAGGTGCGGAGAGGGCACCTGCGCTGGCTGCGGATATCGAGAAGACGATCAGACAGAACATGTACTATGTGAAGTCTGCAGATAGATTCGATCAGTGGGTCGACGGTATCATCAATGTTACATTGAAAGAAGCACATGTATTCGATCCGAAACCGGAACCGGTAAAGGTACCGGCGGACAGGTCGAAGCTGGTCATGCCAGCCGTGCTTGCCGGCGGGATCCTGATCGGTGCACTCCTGTTTTTCGCTGGATCGAAACTGTTCGCCAAACCTGCGGAAGAGACCGCTGCCGTGCAGCCGCAGCAGACGGAACCTGCAGCGGAGCCCGCTTCGGAACCGGCATCCGCGTCGGATACGGAAGGTTCTTTCAGCTGGCCGTTCGGCAAAGAGACAGAGGAGCCTGAAACGACAGCTGTTCCGGAAGAAGTCCCTGCGGAAACAAAGGAGACCGAAGCGCCCGCAGTAGAGAATACCGAGCAGGTCCAGGCAGACGAGACCGCTGCCGAGGCAAGCGGGAAAGAGGATTTCTATTTTATCCCCTATTCCAATACAAGGGTCCTGACCGAATCGGATATCATCGGGTTCACAGATGTTGAACTGACATATGCAAGGAATGAGATCTATGCCAGACACGGCTACAGTTTCAAGTCCAGCGAGCTGCGTGAGTATTTCCGGAAACAGTCGTGGTATGTGGAGAACCCGTCCTGGGATCCGAATAATCTTGCAGGCATAGAACTGCAGAACGCGGTCTTTATCCGCGATTACCAGTACGCGAACGGGAAAATGTATGATCCGAAGTGATTCCGGTCCTGTGATCACGAAGGAAAAGGCATACCGGTATTATGTCGGTGAAACAGATCTTTCCGATCCTTTCTTCAGTGATCCGAAAGCCTATGTAACGCTGAACGCGCTCCTGTTCGAAGGCATCACGACGGAAACTGCCCGCATCCGGGAAAACAGGAAGCTCGATCCGGTATTCCTCATAGAGATGGATAAAACGGCCCGGCTCCTGAAAGAACTGGACAGCCTCATCCGTACGCACGGTCATCCGAAGTCAGACCGCACCGTATGGCGTGTCGAGCGCCTGGAGGATTATGCCGTTATGAAAAGGACCGGCATCCTCCAGTCCTTCCTGTCGACTTCCAAAAACGGGTTCCTGGATTCCTATACCGATAAGATCGGTCTCGTGCTGATGACGTTTCATCTGAAAAACGATGACCCATATATCGACGCTGCGGAAGAACTCTCCCCTTATCCGAAACCCGAAGAGGCCGAGATCACGCTTCCGCCGTTTATCCGGGCTGATTTCATCGAAAGAGACCCAAATGAAGAAGAAGCAGCGATACGGGACAGGGACGGGAAAAAACCTGCCGTCATCTGCGATGTCTTCCTGAAAAGGGAAACAGAGGTCTTTGCGGATGCGGGACATATCAGCGATGAAGATATTCACAGGTCGGTACGTCTGTACGATTCGATGAACCGGGGGGAAGGGATCCTTCCGGATGACCTGAAGTCCTATCTGAAGGTAAAGGCATATATCCGCGCGCAGATGGGAACACAATGAAAAAGGACGGCGAACCGTCCTGTCTGATCAGTTACTGATCCAGAAATAAGCACTTTTGGCTTCCAGTCCAGCACTGCCGCCGAAGTGTTTTTTTGTGCCGGATACCAGATCGAGCGCTTCTTCCGTGCCCGCTTCAAAATATGCGGTATGCGGTGCATCTGCGATGTTTACCGCAAAGAGCAGCGTATTGTCCCGGTCTTTTCTCTGGAAGATGAGCTGTTCGTTGCGGATATAGATCTGTGTATAGCTTCCGTCCGTAAAGACAGGGTATTTGCGGCGCATCCTGCAGAGGGCAGCGATGTGATCGCAGAGGCTGTTCCACTGCGGCTTTTCAAAGCAGGGACGGAGGGCGTCATCCGAATGCCTGTCACGTTTTCCTTCTGTTCCCCATTCGCTTCCGTAATAGATGCAGGGGATCCCGGGCATCGCGAACATCAGCGAATAGGTGAGGGGAAGGTCCCTCTGATCCTGCAGGGAGCTGGCGATGCGGTCAACATCATGATTGTCCGCAAAGGAAAGCAGGTGTTCGCCCCGGTACAGTGTCCAGGGGTCGTTGCCGAACTGCCGGTTGAGCGAATAGCCGATCTCGAAGAGGTTACGGCTGTTCATGGATGAATACAGGCCTTTCCTGCATTCATAATTCGTTACGGAGTCCAGCCGGCATTCCTTCAGCAATACGTTGTAGTCGCCGCCGATCATCTCGCCGAGGAAGAAGAAATCCGGGTCATACGCGCGGACATGCGCAGTCAGTTCCCTCATGAAATCCCTGTCGACCATATAGGCAACGTCCAGCCGCAGCCCGTCGATATGGAATTCGGAGATCCACCGGTCCGTGCTTTCGAGCAGGTAACGGCGTACTTCTTCGTTCCGCAGGTTGAGTTTCACAAGTTCATGGTGGCCTTCCCAGTCTGCATAGGAGAAGCTGTCGCTGTTCCATGAGTCGCCGAAATTGATGAAGAACCAGTCTTTATAGCGTGAATCATATCTGTATTTCAGCACATCCTGAAAGGCAAAAAAGCCCCTTCCGACATGGTTATATATACCGTCAAGGATAACGGACATGCCGGCATCGTGCAGTGCGCCGCAGACTTCCCGGAAATCATCGTTCGTGCCGAGACGGCAGTCGATGCGGGAATAGTCCCGTGTATCATAGCCGTGCCTGTCACTTTCGAAAACAGGATTGAAAAGCACGTCTGTGATCCCCAGCTTCTGCAGGTGCGGGATCCAGTCGATGACCTTCCGGATACTGTGCGCCCGGATGCCGTTGTTTTCTTTCGGGGTGCCGCAGAATCCGAACGGATAGATCTGGTATACGATACTGTTAAAATTCATAAGGTATGTTTCCTTTCTGGAATTCCCGGATCATCTCTGCAGTCAGGGATGCATTTCCTCCGGCAATATCGGTCTCACTTCTGTCGGCCCAGCGGGCAATGCTCAGTTCGTTCTTATCGACCGTCAGGGTCTCATCCCCGCAGGTCCTGCACCAGAACCCGTACAGCAGGGAGGAGGAAAGCCCCCAGGGCTGGCTCTTGTAATAGACCGGGTCGCATACATCCAGGCCGGTCTCTTCCTTCACTTCCCGGATCACGGTCTGTTCGGCTGTTTCACCGATCTCCGTATAGCCGGCGACCAGGGCCCAGAATCTGCCTGCCCGCGGTCCGCTGTAGCGCGTGACGAGCAGCCTGCCTTCGCTGCTGATGACGCCGACGATCACAGCCGGATCGATACGCGGGTAGACGGTATTCCCGCAGGAAGGGCAGCACATCGAGCGCTCCTTATCCCCGCGGACCATCCGGGTGCCGCATCTGCCGCAGAATTTATTATTGCGCATCCAGCTGACGACCTGCCGCGCTGTGATCACCGCAAAAGCCAGATCCTGTTTCCGGAAGTGACGGATCATCTGCATATCGGCTGTCACATGATCATAGTCTTCCAGGGGTGCAAAATAAAAATTCCTTTCATCGATCCTGAAAAGGAATACCGGATCATCGCACTGCACGTCCGCGGCAGTAAAGAATGTATCTTCGGTCCGCATAAGGACCTGATTGTCTTTAAAATCGAGTATGATGTCATCATCCTTCATCTGCGGATGATCGAACTCATTGTGGAAAATATGAGGGTATATATCCTGAATCATGGTGCCTCCTATTAAAAAATGACCTTCCAGGCCCCAACAATATTATTATAGCTGAAAAAAAAGTGTTTTAACAGACTGGTATTGCATAAGGTAACTGCTAGTATATAGGTAACAAAGAGAAGTACCGGAAAGAGAGGTACATATCATGAAAGAGGTATTGCTCGAATACAGGTAAGAGTTCACTTCAGCAAATGCAGATAGCTGGAGATGAACGCAAGATTTTCCTCAATAATAAAGAAAGTGAAAGTCTGCATGAGGACAGACCAATGGACAAGAAAGTCTGAAAACTGAATAGCCTATCTGATCAGCGAAAGCTGAAGCATTGAGATTATTTATTTCAAAAATATTATTCAATAATAAGAGAGAGAAAATAACGGGGATCAAAAAATAGATTCCCGTTTTTCAGGCATGACGGGATCCGCCGCATACAGAAAAAGCGGCCGCAGGGGACCGCTTCCGTACAGTTATAAGGTTTCTCAGAACGTCTTCTTGATGATCATGGTGACAGTGGAACGGGTGATCCTGACGCTGATATCGTCGGCGATGCTGGAAACAATGGATCTTTCGAGTTCGTCCCAGGCTTCGGCAGCTTCATTACTGCTGTTTTTCTGGGTCGCCAGGCTCTGTCTGTACTGCTGGAGCGACCAGCTCGCCAGCGTCCCGTCATTATCCGCTTCTGCAGTGATGCCGAGGTTGATGAGGAATGCCTGCTGCGCTGCCAGCTTCCCGCTCTGGCTGGTCCTGACCATTTCACTGATCCTGTCCATGAGCCCCATGGGAGCGGCATTGATGCCCGACGTGGACACAGACAGCAGCTGTCTTCTCTGCGCATCATCCGTATTGATGCCGGATTTCAGATGCAGGTAATAGGTATCCTTGGTTCGTGCGATATGATACGAAGCAGCGGAATTCTGGAGGATATCCCGCATCATCGTCAGCGACTCTTCGGAAAGCAGGCGCAGGCGCATGACCTCTTTCTTGGTCAGACCGCATGCAGTCCCGAACTTCTCGGTCGTTTCGATCGCTTTCTTCATTCCCTTGCCGTCGGCAGTGACGACGATATCGGCTGTCACATACGGCCTGCCGCTTCTTACCAGTTCGCCGCCGTCCTGTTTTACGCCGAGCTCGCGATTGACGACATTCACAAAGTTATACGGGATCTCGATGCCGTTCTCGTTCAGCGCAAGATCGACACGCAGGTTGATATCCGAGATCAGGACTTCCGTCTGCACCTCGGGCGGGTAGAATACAGTCGTCTGCAGGAGCAGGCTGCTGCTTTGAAATTCCATGAAGTATACCGGCGCATAATCCATGCCGTAGTCGCGCTTTACACCCGGTATGCTGTAGGAGGAGCTGATGATCGCTTCCCGGATGACATTGATCGCTTTGCGCACATCGCTGTCATACGCGATGCTGAAAGAGAAGATCCTGGAACGGATCTGGGAATGATAGCTGAAATTCAGGATGCTCATGGCGTTGAGCTTGCTGTTGGGGATCGCGCATACAGTCGTATCCATAAACTTGATCACGACATGCCGCATGGTGATATCGATGACGATGCCGACAGTGCCGTTCTCCAGCTGGATCCTGTCGCCGATATCGAACGGCTTGTACATGCTGATCATGAATCCGGCAAGGATATCCTTGATGATATCCTGCGCCGTGAATGCAAGTACGGCAGAGATGATCGCGGTCCCGCCGAGCAGTGTCTTCCAGACAGTCCCAAGCCTGTCAAAGATCGCGAAAGCAGCGATGACCGCAGCGAGCAGGATCAGGGCAGAGCTTAAACGCTCAAAGTATTTCAGCTTCAGACCGTCTTTCTTTTTTGCCCGGATCTGTTTGAATACCAGCCTGTTCAGCTGCATGATGCCCCACGTCAGCACAAACAGCAGCAGCAGGAACAGGATCTTATTGTTTTCTATGACTTTAAGCACGATAGTTTACCTTTTCCATTAAGTGAATTATAAACGATGCGAATGACGCATTGAAGTATTATTATCCGGAATATGGCCCGGTCTTTTTACGCAGAAGAATGCACCGGAGGCAGATACATGGAAAGTTTCCTGCCTGCGGAATAAAAAAGCGGCCGGCGGCCGCATGACTGCAGGATCACCTGGATTCATCGTTGATCCTGTCTTTTTTGGTGAAGCGCAGGATCATCCATGTCAGCAGTGCCGGGAAGCACGGTGCCAGCAGGATCAGTATCGAAGAATCGATCATTACCGGCAGGATGAGTCCCAGCACGATAATGACGGCTGCGTGATAGAGCAGGGAGATCAGCTGGAACTGCTGGATCGTCTCGTTCAGCTGCGAGGACAGCTCATAGGCATCGCTGAAATCGGAAAGCCTGTTCCTTGTCAGGATGATCTGGGCGTCATCCTGGTCGAGATCTGTGCCGGTCCCGATCATAACGGGGATATCTACCTTGCCCTTAACATTTCCGAGGTATCTGGAACTGATATACGCGGTAACGGAACCTTCCGCATCCAGGGCATTATACAGTCTTTCCTTTTCATCCTTCGCAGGTCTGTGGATCACATTGGGGAGATCGAAATGTCTGCTGAGAACAGCGGATTCATCCATGGTGCCGTTCGTGAACAGCCATATCTCGATACCTTCTTTTTTCAGTTTTTCCACGGTCTCTTCCGATGCGGGGATCAGCGGTTTGACAGCGGCGATCATGCCGATGATAGTCCTGTTTTCGGTAAAGATCAGTACGCGTTTCCCTTCCTGCCGCAGATGGTTGATCGTGTCGGTCCAGACACCCGGGTCGATCCCCGCTTCGAGGATCTCATCCATGGTGCCGGACCTGTATTTGGCCATATTGCGCACGGCATCCCTGCCGATCGTGCTGAGTTCGGAATACTCCCTTGCGTCCACGCCGGAGATGCGCCTGGTTTTGAGATAACGTGTGATCGCGCGTGCAAACGGTCTGTCGCTTTTGCTTTCAAGTGCGTAGGCGATGTATTCGAGATAGCCGGTCTTTGTTTCGCCGGCGGTAATGAAATCGGTGACGATCATTTCCGGGTCTGTCAGGGTGCCGTCCTGCTCGATGATCAGCGTATCGATCTTGCCGGCTGTCTCCAGCGCATCGACGGATTTGAACAGGATGTGCTTCATGACAGCCTGCCGGACGATATGCATGACGGAACTCTCCGAGGAGAGCGGTATCGCATAGAGACAGGAGGAGGATATGACTGCCAGCGAGCAGCACAGGGCGAAGAACATATCCCGCCCGGTGAACATCCAGCCGTAGAAGATGATGACTGCCGCAACGATGATGTAGACGATGACGTATTTGCTCATGGTCTTGAACGGGGAGCGGAAAGAGCTTTCCGATGCGGTCTTTTCCGCCAGGTCCGTCAGGTGCATCATCGCGGTCTTCGAGCCGACTTTTTCGATGCGGACCTTTACGGATCCCCTTACACACCTGGTGCCGGCATAGACATAAGACCCGCTGCTCTTTTCAACTGTCTTGTCAATGCCGCTCAGCAGCGATTCGTCGATCGATGCATAGCCGTCGATGACCTTGCCGTCTGCCGGTATCATCTCATTCGGCCTGACCAGGACGATATCGTCCTTCTGCAGGGAACGGATGTTCTTCTGTTTCTCTTTATGTTCGCTCATTACGGATGCGCTTTCCGGAAGGTTGTCCCTGTACCGGCGCACAGCCGCGGAAACGGTATTCTTGTCTTCGATGATCAGAAGGTCGCTGAACGTTTCGGAAGCGATCATGATCACAACGCTCAGAAAGAGCAGATAGGAGCGCGGGTCGTCCGCCGCAGTCAGATAGATGCCGGTTATGACCGTTACGATCGTGATCGAAAAGAACAGGAGGTACTGCGAGAGCGAAAGCTTCTTGATCTCGCTGTGCTTGTCAAAACGGTATACGAATATGAACTGTACGGCAATGTTGATCAGGGCGAAGATCGGCGGCATCCTGAGAACGTAATACAGCGGTATGAACAGGGCGTTCAAAACAGACGGGATCACCATCTGCCGGATGATATCCGATGTCTTTTCTGTCTGCACAAGGGGCGGGACATCCTGCACGTAGGCTGTATATCCGCAGTCCCTGACATACTGGATGATCCTCTTCTCGTCAACGATCTCAGGATCATAATCCACTGTCAGCGTATGGTCACGGATACTGACGGAAACGTAGCTGATCCCCTGTTTGGAACGCAGATGTTTTTCCACAGTATCCGCACTGGCACGGATATTGATGTTTTCGACAGAAAAAGTCTTCTTGATAAGCGCCATAATACTCCTACGAAACAATTCTACATGAAAAACGATATGCAAACAATCAAAGCAAAACGCCTTGCGGCGTTCATTCAAATATGATCCTGTCTGTGAGTCCTTCCGTCCAGACGATATGGAAATCCTCCGTGTCCCTGCCTTCTTCCTGCGCCTTATCGGGATCCATGATCCAGACTGCGTCTGCCGGATGTCCGGATTCCTGCGCATATTGTGCAAGCATCTTCCTGCCGTCCTCTACGGACATGCAGAAAAGGGCGGTGCTGAGACAGTCGGCAGCTGCGGAATCCTCCGTGAGGATCGTGACACTGCGGTAATATGCGGCGGGATACATCGTCGAGGTGTCGATGATGTGGTGATAGTTCTTTCCGTCTTCACCCACGAAGAAACGTTCATAATCACCGCTTGTTACAAATGAGCATGAGCCTGCCGCCTGCACGATCATGGAGCCCCCGCTCCCGTCAGGGGAAACGATGCGGACGTTCCACGGCGATCCGTCTGCCTTTGCGTTGATCGTCCGCACATTCCTGCCGGCGTCTACCGCGGCGCTGACGATCTCATCCTGTGCGATCGCCTGCGCGATCTTTTCCGCCGTATAACCCTTGGCGATGCCGCCGACATCAAGGGACACGCCTGCCTCGGTGATAAAGACCGTCCCGGCTTCCTCATCGATCTGCACCTTATCCCAACCGCAGAGCTTTGCAGCTTCGGAAAGTTCCGCTTCGGAGGGCAGGGGGGCGGTTTTCCCCTCCAGGTTCATCTCGATGCCCTGCGTCCTGTACTCATGCCATACATGCATAAGCGCGCCGGAAGTGATATCGAAGCATCCGCCGGAAAGGTCGTAAAAATACTTTGCGTCCTTCAGCATCGCAATGATCTCGCTGTCGCATTCCACAGGGGCGATCCCGGCATTGTCATTGATCGTTTTCAGATTTGCGATGCCCTCATAATCGTTGTAGATGTCAAACAGGTCGTTATATTTCCGGAACAGCGATACACCGGTATCGAAATGCGCCTTCATCTGTTCGGCATCATAGCCGGTCTCGCTGTACGCGTAGACGGTGTCAAAGCCCGCATCGACAGCTGAATTCTTATATGTGAGCAGCTGTGCCTCCGATCCGGCTGAAGCGGATGAAGAAGGTGCTGCGCTGCACCCGCTGCACAGAATTGCGGCGGCTGCGCCGGTTGCAAATAGTCTCTTCAGTTTCATAACAGAGGCAGTATACCACATTCACTGCGGATTTTGCAGTCATGTCGTGTGCATGCATGTGACGGTGTCAGTTTTGACCATATCAATCATCCATTTGCATGGTAACCGCTTGCAAAAGATGATATAATTTTTGTGCTCTATTAGAGGAAAGGAACGGATATTATGTCATTGTTACAAGGACCGATGCATCATCATCTGAACGGTCACAAAGATCTGACAATGCACAAGGAAGTGCTCAAGCAGATCGATCCTGACGTGGTCTGGATCCCGCTTGTAAACGGCAATGCGCCCTGCAATGCGGTCGTGAAAGTTGGCGATGAGGTAAAGGTCGGCACAAAGATCGCCGAAAGGAATGATCGTTTTTATTTGCCATTATTTTCACCTGTTTCCGGGACTGTTACAGGCATTGAAAAATTCATGACATCCGGCATGACGCAGGCAAATCACCTCAGGATCCAGAATGACCATAAGAATACGGCTGAAAGAGCATTCGCACCGTTTGATTATGAGGCTGCGTCCTGGGAGGAGCTCCTTGATTTTGTCAAGAACTCCGGCATGCTCGGACTCGGGGGCGCCGGATTCCCGACGTATGTCAAATACCTGAAACCGGAAAATGTCGACCTGTTCGTCGTGAACGCAGTCGAATGCGAACCGTATCTGACTGCGGACTATAAGAACATCGAAGAGAACATGGGACTTCTGAAGACAGGAACACTTGCACTTTACAAGCTCTCCAAAGCCGCAAAGGGCTGTGTTGCGATCAAGGAAGACAAAGCGGAACAGATCGCAGCGCTGAAGGAAGCTTTTGCAGGTACACCGATCGAGATCAGGACAGTTCCCAACATCTATCCGATGGGATGGGAAAGAACGCTCGTATTCCAGCTGACCGGAAAACGTTACGGGATGCTGCCGATCGAAGCCGGCTGCATTCTCAACAACGCTTCCACAGCGATCGCTCTCGGCAGGGCGATCGACGAAGGAATGCCGATCACCCATAAATACGTCACGGTTTCCGGCGACGCGGTCAAGAACCCTGTCAATGTCCTCGTGCCTGTAGGTACGAAAGCGCATGACATCATCGATGCGTGCGGCGGTTTTGTGGAAAACACCGAAGACGTCCTGCTGATCGCCGGCGGCCCGATGATGGGCAAGGCGATCCCCAACGACGCATTTGTTATCCAGCCGCAGAACAACGGTCTGACGATCATGAAGAACAGGCCGCTCGACACGGTCAAATGCCTGCGCTGCGGCAGATGTACGGAAACATGTCCTTCCGGCCTGCAGCCCGTCAGGATCAACGCTGCGCAGAAGGCAATGAATATGGAAGAACTGCAGATCCTCAGTGTAAACGACTGCATTGAATGCGGTATGTGCACATATATCTGTCCGTCCAAGATCGATGTGACAGAAGGAATCAGACGCGCGAAGAGATATCTCAGAGCGAAAGCGCCTGCTCCGGGAGGTAAGAAATAATGAAGTTCTCATATAAACCGTCACCGAACTACCGTACCGAACAGACGACGACCGGGATCATGCTCGACCTTACCGCATGCCTCGGCGCGGTTACAGTCTTTGCGGCAGTCTACTACGGTATGAAATTCGGTGCATCCAACGGCCTCCGCGTCATCCTGATGATGGCGGCAGCTGTGATCACCGCGTTCGTATCCGAAGCGGTATACTTCAAAGTCACAGGTTCCAAGGACATCAAATATGATGTCACGCATTCCTACGGCTGGGTCACGGCGATGATCCTCGTCCTGATCACAAGGCTGGATGTAAGCATCTATGCAGTCGTGATCGCAACATTTATCTGCATTATCTTCGGAAAACTGGTATTCGGCGGCTTCGGCCAGAATATCTTCAACCCGGCAGCGTTCGGTGAAGCGATCATCATGACCAGCTTCGCAGCATCCAAGGCTGCGCAGGTCACTGCGGACGTCTTCACAGGCGCAACGCCTGTCGCGGAATACGCATCCAACGGCTGGATCATCACAGGCGCGGAAAAAGCTGCAGGCATCTCAAACCTGATCCTGGGCAATTACCCCAGCGTTATCGGCGGCTCCTGCGCACTGCTGCTCCTGCTCTGCGGCGCGTTCATGATCTACAGGAAAGATATTGACTGGCATCTGTCGATATTCTATCTGCTCTATATCCTGGTATTCAGCCTGATCGCCGGCTTCTTCACAGGCAACGCCCTGCAGTTCGCACTCGTAAACCTGCTGAGCGGCGGCGTCATCTTCGGTGCCGTATTCATGATGACCGACCCGGTCACGACACCGATCACGATACCCGGCAGAATGATCTTCGCAGCAGCGTGTGCAGCCCTGACACTGATCATCAGATGGAAGGCTAACCTTCCCGACGGTGTCCTGTTCTCGATCCTGCTGATGAACATGCTGACGCCTGCGATCGACAAGATGGTCAACGGCAACCAGATCAAGGATGCAGTCAAGATCAGGAACAAGGTCCTGATCTCCACAGCGATCTGCGCACTGATCACGATCGGTGTCGGCGCGCTTCTGAAACCGGCAGAGGCTTCTGCTGAAGAAGCTGCACCTGCAGCAGAGACAGCAGCGGAACCTGCAGAGAAACCTGCAGCGGAAGGCGGACTCGGAGCGATGGACTTCAGCGCCAATGAAGCATCCTGCACAGAGCAGGGTGACGGCGTATATGCCTGCAAAGCCCTGGGTTATGCAGGCCAGAGCGGCGGTGACGCGAACGAAGCACTGATCACGGTCAAGGACGGCAAGGTCGTCAGCGTTGAGATGACAACAGTCAGCGATACAGCAGGCATCAGCGACAGCGCAGTATCCGAATCCGCGCTCGCCGCATATGCAGGTGCTGATCTCAGCAGCGATATCGAAACCGGTGCTACTGCTTCCTTTACGGAAGGCTCGATCAAGGCAATGGTCCAGGCAGCTCTGAAGGCTGCCGGTGAATGAGGAGGCATCAGACATGGATAAGAATTCATCTGTATACAAAATGATGGTCCTCGGCATTATGTGTGCTGTATTCGGACTGCTCCTTTCCACAGTCAACAAGATCACTGCGCCGATCATTGCGGAAAATGCACTCGCAACCGTCAAGGCAAGTCTTGAACAGATCTATCCCGGCGCAGACTTTGAGGACGTGACGGACAAGTATATCGCGAATGACGAGACAGGCCTGATCGACGGCATCTACGAAGCCAAAGACAAAGGCTATATCTTCACGCTTCACGGGACAGGCTATAACTCCAACGGCTTTACATTCATGGTCGGTTTCGACAATGACGGCAAAGTCTCCGGTTATACAGCCCTTGAAGAAAATGAAACAGGCGGCATCGGCAAACGTGCATTCGAAGAAGATTACACGAATACGATCCTGTCACTGACATCCTCCGATCCCATCCCCCTTCTGACAGGTGCGACACTGACATCCACAGCTGTACAGAAAGGTATCGACGCTGCCAAGGCGGTCTTCAATGAAGTCCAGGGCATCTCCTATGACCCGAACGCCGTTGCGGCACTGCCGACACTCGGAGAGATGGACTACACAGCGAATGAAGCAGCCTGCACAGAGCAGGGCGACGGCGTATACGCATGCAGCGCCAAAGGCTATGTGGCGCAGAACGAAGGCGGCGACGCAAACGAAGCCCTGATCACGATCAGGGACGGCAAGGTCGTCAGCGTTGAGATGACAGCAGTCAAAGATACGCCGGGCATGAGCGACAGCGCAGTTACAGAAGCAGCGCTCGCAGCTTACGCCGGTGCCGATCTGGATTCCGTCATCGAGACAGGTGCGACATCTTCCTTTACAGACGGCTCAATTAAAGCAATGGTCCAGGCAGCGCTGAAGGCTGCGGCTGGAAACTGAGGTGAGCAGCATGAGTAACGAAAAGAAAAAGAAGAGCGGCCTCCTGACGATGCTGCTGACAGAGAATCCGGTATTCGGATTATATCTGGGAATCTGCTCCACACTTGCGATCACAACGACACTGAACAATGCGATCGGTATGGGTATCGCGGTAACAGTCGTACTGGTACTGTCCAATATACTCGTATCCGCAGTACGCAACATCACGCCTGAAGATATCCACATTCCCGTATACATCGTTATCATCGCTTCACTCGTAACGATCGTCGGAATGCTGATCCAGGCATTCACACCGAGCCTGTATACAGCACTCGGCGCATTCATCGACCTGATCGTCGTCAACTGCATCATCCTGGGAAGGGCAGAAGCATTCGCTTCCAAGAACCCGATCGGTGCATCCGCGAAAGACGGCATGGTGATGGGCTTCTCGTATACAGTCAGCCTGATCGTCATGTCCCTGATCAGACAGCTTCTCGGAACCGGCTGCGTCAGCCTTTCCAATCCGTTCACAAACGCAGTCATCTTCTCCCTGCGGCTGCTCCCCGAGGGATTTGAGATCCCCCTGTTTACAACACAGATGGGCGCATTCCTCTGCTTCGCATGCCTTGCGGCAGGCGTGACTGCATATAAAAACAAACTTGAAGATGAGGAGAAAAGGAGCTGACGTATGAATCTGTTTACACTCTTTATCAGCGCAATGCTGATCAATAACATCATTCTGTCGAAGTTCCTCGGTATGTGCCCGTTCATGGGTGTTTCCACAAAACTGGAATCCTCTGTCGGTATGGGCCTTGCCGTCATCTTCGTTATCTTCGGTGCATCCGTACTTTCTTACGCACTGTATTATCTCGTCCTTGTACCGGCACAGCTTGAGTACATGGAACTGATCTGCTTCATTCTTCTGATCGCGGCATTCGTACAGTTCGTCGAGATGTTCATCAAAAAGACATCGCCTTCACTGTACAAACAGCTCGGTATCTATCTGCCTCTGATCACAACGAACTGCGCGGTTCTTTATGTTGCGATGGACAACATCACACAGCATTACAATTTCCTCGAAACAGTCGTGAACTCCATTGCAGTCCCGGCAGGATTCATGCTGATGCTGTGCATCTTCGCAACGATCCGTGAACGTCTCGAAGCGAATGACATTCCGAGAGCGTTCAAGGGCAACCCGATCGCATTCGTTGTAGCAGCCATCATGGCAGTTGCATTCTCTGCACTTGCAGGACTCGTTTGATGAACGGCATTTATGCTGCATTGATCGCGGCCGTGCTGGTCGGACTGAATGCCTGGCTGTATATCGCAAATAAAAAAACACCGGTTCCTGAGGGCTGTGAAAACCTCAGACCTGACTGCAGCGCATGCGGCATTAAGGAATGCTCCCTCAGGGCCGGCTTTATAAAAGAGGAGAATACTGATGGAAATCGTTAAGGCAATACTGCTGATGCTGCTGCTCGGAGGGATACTCGGACTGGTACTCGGAATTGCGGGCGAGAAGTTCTATGTTGCACCGGATACAAGAGTCGAGGATGTACTGGCAATGCTGCCGGGCTATAACTGCGGCGGCTGCGGAAATCCCGGCTGCTCCGGTATGGCCCAGAAACTGGTCGACGGAGAGACAACGATCGAGCATTGCAAACCCTGCAAAGCTGATGCTAAGGAAGCTATCAAAAAGTATCTTGCAGAACACAGCGGAGAGTAATATCTCCGCTTTTTTCATGGCTTCTGCGCATCGCCGGCAAATATATTAGCAGGAGGATACATGGAAAAGAGTGTTTTGCGAACAGGCGGATTATGTGTGCTTGTTTCAGCTGCGATCCTGACAGCACTGTATTTCCTGTTCAGGATCATGGTCGCGCATACAGTCGGGCTGACCCCTGTATATATCGCTTCAAAAGATATCCCGCCCAGGACAAAGATCACACAGGAATACCTGACAGAGATCAGCGTGCCGTATGCGTACATACAGGATTATGCCTGTGCTTCAAAGGATGACATCATCGGCAAATACACAGAGATCCAGGGCATGATCCCTGCCGGATCGCTGTTCTACAAACGCATGCTGTTTGATGAAGAAGACCTGCCTGACGGACCTGTTACACAGCTGAAAGAAGGGGAAACGGTATATACCATGGAGACGGATCTGACGAATACCGGCTCTGTTGCGGCAGGCATGCGGGTGGACATACAGGTCTCGGTAACGCTGAAGGAATCCTATCTCAGCGGCTGCCTGCTGGAAAACGTCAGGGTGATCGCTGTGAAGGATCATAAAGGCCTTTCCCTGGATGATCCCGAAAGCACAGGAATGCCGTACTTTACGGAACTGGCTGTACCGAGGGAATACATCGATCTGCTCAAGACAGCGGAACTTGCCGGAAAACTGAGTCTCTATGCATCAAATGCAGCGTATGACACGGAATCAAAGACAGTGCTTAAAGAAGGGGAGATCACGGAATACCTTTACGGTATCCGCGTCAGAAAGTAAAATCGTACGAATATATATATCAATCGTACGAAAAAATGATAAAATAATGTCATATTCGGAGGCGGGTATGACAGGGACGGATGAGATGATCACTTTGACGGAATTCAAAAAAAACATGAATAAATACATTGCGATGTCATCGAAAAAAGATATCTATCTGACTTCCTACGGGAAGATCGTCGCAAAACTGACCAGTCCTTTCCAGGACAGGATAAAACTGGCTGAATCGCTGTTCGGGGTGATCGATGATGCTTTATCAGCGGAGGATGCCAGAAAGGAAAGGCTGTACCGGAAATGAAAGTACTGCTTGATACAAATGTGATCATGGATGTCCTGCAGTCACGGGATCCCTGGTATCGGGACGGACAGGCGATCTTTCTTCTCGCAGCAGGGAATACGATCGATGCATACATTACAGCGAATGCTGTGACGGATATACATTACCTGCTGAAACACAGCCTGCATGATGAGAAAAAGACAAGGAAGCTTTTGCATACCCTGTTTCAGCTGTTTACGATCCTGGATACCTGCGGTATCGACTGTGAAAAAGCGCTTCATTCAAACCTGAAGGATTACGAAGATGCAGTGATGCATGAGGCCGCAAAGCGGGAGGGTATCGACTGCATCATCACGCGGGACACAGCAGATCTCAAAGGGGCGTCGGTAAATGTATATCTGCCTTCACAGTTCCTTGAAAAATACGGCGTGCGATGAACAGATCAAAAGCCGGGAGAAACAAAAAAGCCTTGTTTACCAAGACTTTTATCGGCAGGGGCGACTAATGGGACTCGAACCCATGAGTGCTGGAGCCACAATCCAGTGTGTTGACCAACTTCACCATAGCCGCCATGTGCTTGTATATTCTAGCACAACAGAAATCAGAACTCAAGAGTCAAAAAATCCGGCATATAAATGTACAATGACAGTCCGGAGGGGACATGGACAAAAGCTTTCTTTATAAAGGACTGACAATCGAGATCACATATAAGCGGATCAAAAACATATATCTGCGCATCAAAGATGAACATACCCTTTCTGTCAGCTGTCCCAGGCGTGTGACGCTGACTGAGATCAGGGCTTTTATCGATACGAAAGAGAACTGGATCCGGAAACAGCTTGACGCATCCGGGAGGCTTCCTGTGATGCGGACCGGCACAGATGGACTGAATGCCGTATGGCTGACAAAGGAGATGAAGGTATCCTGTGTATACGGGAAGCGGAACAGGATCGAGATCAGAGAGGATGAGATCGTCTACCATCTGAATGAATATGATGAAGAGACCATGAGCAGACTTTTCTATAATGCCGCGGCGAAGCAGCTCGCGGAAATGATCCGGGAAAAAAGAAAGTATCTGGACCGGGTGATCTGTGACAGGAACCATCTGCGTTATCCCTCGATCACCGTGCGCTTTATGACGAGCAGGTGGGGATCCTGCACGCCTTCCTCTTCGTCGATCCGTATCTCCTCAAGGCTGATCCATTTTCCGGAAGCCTGTCTGGATTATGTCCTCCTGCATGAGTATGCGCATCTTCTGCAGGCGAATCATTCCAAGGCATTCTGGCAGATCGTCGGGGAACATATGCCGGATTACAAGGCTGTATCCGCCGTTTTGAAAAAAGCGTAAATTGTTTCAGAAAACAATGCGTTCGCTTTCAGGTTTCAGGGGTGTTTCAGCATTGTTTCTATTGAAGAATCAGAAGATTTCGGTAAAATGTAAGTAGGTATTTCAGACGTACCACATGCAGGATCGGAGCTGATTATTATGGTTGCAGGAAGTTTTGCTTTCATTGTGTTAAATAACAATTCAGGTACAGCTCTTTTCATTGGGGAGTCGAAAAATCCAATAGTGTTTTTAGGTGGATAGCGCAAGTCCATCTTTTTTATCCAGGAATAATCTGATTTCTTGAACAGGAGGAGATATTATGGATCAGACAAATTCAGAATTTTTTGCAGCAGCCGCTAACGGTGATTTTGCAAAGGTCTGCTCACAGGTATCGAAAGGGGCGGATGTCAACGTTGCGAACGGGGACGGAAGAACAGCATTGATGAGAAGCGCCAAGCGCGGATATGAAGATATAGTACGCTACCTGCTCGATCATGGAGCTGATCCCAGAGCACGCGACAAAAACAATAAGACGGCATTGATGGGTGCCGCGAAAAAAGGCCATGTCGAGATCTGCAGGATGCTGGTTCACGCAGGCGCAGAAGTCAACGCACATGACAACAAAGGCCGCACAGCTCTGATGAGGGCTGCCCTTCTCGGCGAAAACGATGTGGTAGAATACCTGGTGGGCAAAGGCGCTGACGTCAATGCCAGCGATGACCAGGGCCGCACGCCGCTGATGGAAGCCACAAATGCATACAACGCTGAGATCATCAAGTACCTGCTCGATAACGGTGCGGATATCAACGCAAAAGACAGCAGGGGCTGCACAGCGCTGATGAGGGCTGCATATACAGGATATCCCGAACTGGTCAATTTCCTGATCGACAACGGTGCAGACAAAGAGATCACGGATCACAACGCAAACAAAGCGATTCACTATGTCCGCAAAGAATGCTTCGCGGATCTGAAAGATATTTTGAAGTAAAGAGGGAGTAAAATGAGAGACTATTTAGCAAACGAAGTAAGAAACGTCACCGTATTAGGTCATTCCGGCGCCGGCAAGAGCTCTGTTGTTGAAGCCTGCATGTATTTCACAAAGCAGATCGACAGATTCGGCAAGAACAACGACGGCACAACAGCACTGAATTTTGATCCTGAGGAAGGCAAGAGAGGCCTGTCCGTATACTGCCATCTCGCACCCGTTGAATGGAAGAACAAGAAGATCAACTTCATCGATACCCCGGGTTACATGGATTACGAAGGTGAAGAAGTTACCGGTCTGACGATCGGCGACAATGCCCTGATCGTAGTCAATGCGAAGGAAGGCATCGAAGCCGGAACAGAAAGAGCGTGGAAGGAAGCTGTCACAAGGAGAAAGCTGCCTACGATCTTCTTCATCAACAAGATGGATGACGAACACGCACACTTTGACAAAGTCTACGGCGAACTGCACGAGAAATTCGGAAAATCCGTTATTCCGTTTGAACTCCCGATCATGAAAGACGGAAAGATCATCGGTTCTGTCAATATCCTGCGCAAAAAGGCATGGTATTATGACAACCCGAAGAATGCCCAGGAAGTTCCTGATGAACTCGCTGACCAGGTCGAAGAATACTATGCAGAGATCGCCGAAGCGATCGCTATGGCTGATGATGAACTGATGGAAAAGTTCTTCGAAGGCGAAGAATTCGACGAGCACGAGATCGCAAGAGGCCTGCGCATCGGCGTCAAGAACGGCGATATCAGACCGGTATACTGCGGTGCTGCGATCAACCAGACAGGTATCGAAAGACTGATGGACCTGATCACAGAATACTTCCCGAGCTATGCGGAAAAGGGTACTGTCAAGGCACTCAGCGCCAAGGGCGAAGAAGTTACTATGGAAACAAATGAAAATGAAGCACTCTCCGTATTCATTTTCAAGACAGTCGTTGACCCGTTCGTCGGTAAGATCTCCTATCTGAAGGTCATGTCCGGTGTCCTGACAAGCGACAGCCAGGTATACAACACAAAGAAAGACGCGAATGAAAAGATCGGCCAGATCAATGTCATCAGCGGCAAGTTCCAGCAGGTCGTCGGCAAGCTGTTCACAGGCGATATCGGTGCTGTCGTCAAACTGCAGTACACGGAAACAAACGACACACTGTGCACAAAGGCAAAGGCAGTCCGTTATCCCGAGATCGCTTACCCGGAGCCTATGCTCGGTTATGCGATCAGCCCGAAGACAAAGGCTGACGAAGACAAGCTGAGCGTCGGTATCAGGAACCTGATGCAGGAAGACGGAACGATCCGCCTCGACAACAACGCAGAGACACATGAGCAGGTCCTCTACGGTCTGGGCGACCAGCATATCGACCTGATCCTCTCCAAACTGAAGGCTAAGTACAGAGTCGAAGTCATCACAAAAGAACCTACAGTCCAGTACCGTGAAACGATCCGCGGCAAGGCTGAAGCACAGGGTAAGTATAAGAAGCAGAACGGCGGCGCCGGTCAGTACGGTGACGTCTGGGTAAGGTTTGAACCGGTCGAAAGCGATGAGATGGTCTTCGCGGAAGAAGTATTCGGCGGTGCCGTACCGAAGCAGTACTTCCCGCCTGTTGAACAGGGTCTGAGGGACTGCATGGAGAAGGGCCCCCTGGCCGGATTCAAGGTCGTCGGCGTAAAGGCTACACTGTATGACGGATCCTACCACCCTGTAGACTCCAAGGAAGTCGCGTTCAAGGAAGCCGCAAGACTCGCTTACAACAAGGCGATGCCGAATGCGAAGCCTGCACTGCTCGAGCCGATCGGCAAAGTTACGATCATGGCACCGGAGAGCTACACAGGTACGCTGATGGGCGACATCACAAAGAGACGCGGACTCATCCTGGATATGGGAATGAATGACGAAGGCGACCAGCAGATCGTTGCCGAAGTACCGATGGCTGAGATGCTGACATATGCGAACGAGCTCCGTGCCATGACACAGGGCAGAGGCAGATATGTCCTCGCATTCGACAGATACCAGACAGCTCCGAAGGAAGTCGCAGACAAAGTCATCGCAGCTTCCAAGACAAAGGAATAATCGGAACAGTCTGAACTGAAAAGGTGAGATGCATGAAGCACCTCACCTTTTTTGATTGTATCACAGGGCGGAGAATTCATCCGCTCCTTTTGTGTCAAGCCACCGCAGCAGGATGGCTGACGCAGCGGCAAACAGTAATGTGAATATGACCAGATACGGCAGCACACCGATCTTGTAGCCCGCCAGGAAATACAGACCGGCAAACAGGACCGTGAATCCCCAGCTGCTGAACAGGATCAGGGCCACAGCACCGCCCTGTTTGATCGGTGCCATCTCGCTCGTCCATGTCAGGGTCGGCATCCGGATGCCGATCACCATTCCGTAAACAGCCAGGAAGACAGCATATACCACCGGCATGACGATCAGAAGGAACTTTACTGCGGCAGATGTTTTTATGACAGATGACATACAGACAGAGGCGAACAGGATCGGAACGACCGAAAGGATCAGCTGTACGGCCATCTTCGCACGCAGCACAGTCTTTGGCGAGACCGGCATGGACTGGGGGATCCATATGCTTTTTCCCTCAAGGGATACAGAAGGGGCTACAGTATCGATCATGGACAGCATCGTGCACAGCATGGTGCATGCCAGAACAGCTGAAGCGCCGGATCTGGCAGTGAAGACCTCGTCCAGCAGGGTAAAGATCTGCCGGCCTTTGACGAGGAACAGGACACCGCCCATGGGGATCAGCAGTACCCCCAGGCCGCAGTTGAGCATATAGTTCGCACTGGAAGTGAAACGCGCGAATTCCTTCGCCAGCAGGGCACCGAACACGCTTTTTTCACGGACAGTTTTTTCGACATACTGCTTCTTTTCCGTGACATTGCCGGATGCGGCGATCGTCAGGAAACTGCGCTTCATAACGGTCCAGATCAGCGCCAGGCATATCACTGCAGCAGCGAGGAATAAGCCTGCAGCAGGGAAATCGCCTTCGCCGATCCTGCCGAACATGTAGAGCAGATATGCACTGCCCCGGATCTTCTCGCCGTAAATAACGGCATTCAGGAGGATGTCGTTGATCAGGGCGTTTGCATTGAAATAGAAATAGTAATAGGCAGCGATGAACAGGATCGAAACAAGGACGGTGATGAAGCTCTTGTTTTTCAGTTTGAGACTGATCCTCGCCGCGGCCCATCCAAGCACACACGACAGCATGAATACGACGACGGTCACGATCAGATAGAGAAACAGGCCGCATACGAATGACGGGACAGTAATGCCTGCGGTGACCCAGTAAACGACCAGGGCAGGGATCATTACAGTGGAACAGTACATGGTGCCCATCAGATACACATTGATCAGTCTGGAAGCCATGATCGTATGTACCGGGATCGGCAGCGACAGCAGAAGGTCATTGTCCTTTGCCAGATACAGGCTTGCATACGTGTTGAACACGCTTCCGAAAGCACCGAGCACGATCGCGATCATACCCATCAGGACGAAATACAGCCAGCCGACGCCCACCTGTACGAAACTGCCGCATAATGTCAGCGAAAGACCGGTGAATATACCGCCGAGCATCCCGGCTATGACAGCGATGAAGAAGAGGAACCAGCAGGCGATCTGCCATTTCGGCCGCATCCTGTTCTTCTTTTCGTCATAGAAGTAGCTTCTGAATATTTCCGTAAGCTGCTTTCTGATCAGTACCTGCAGCATCTATTCTTCCTCCAGTTCCAGGAAGACTTCTTCGAGGCTCTCATCACCTTTGACTTCCTCCATCGTACCTTGACGGATCAGTTTGCCCTGCTTGATGATCGCAACTTTGTCGCAGAGCTTTTCCGCAACTTCCAGAACATGGGTGGAGAAGAAGATCGCCCCGCCGTTATCGCAGTGTTCCCGCATCATCTCTTTCAGAAGGTGCGAAGCTTTCGGGTCAAGACCGACGAAAGGTTCGTCCATGATGATCAGTTTCGGGGAATGCATCCAACCGGAGATCAGAGCCAGCTTCTGTTTCATGCCGTGCGAATAGGCGCTGATCGGCTGTGCCAGATCGGATGTCAGTTCAAACAGGTCCGCATACCGGCGGATCTTCTCCTGTCTTTCCGCAGCCGGGATCGCAAATATGTCCGCTACGAAATTCAGATATTTGATACCGCTCATGAAATCGTACAGGTCCGGATTGTCCGGTATGTAGGCAAAATCCCTTTTGCATGCGATCGGGTCGGTCTTGATGCTGTGGCCGTTGACCGTGATCTCCCCGGAATCAAACTGCAGGATCCCTGCAACGCTTTTCAGCGTCGTGCTTTTTCCGGCACCGTTATGTCCGATAAAGCCGAAGATCTCCTTCGGGGCGATATGGAGCGTCAGGTCGTCCACCGCCTTTTTATCACCGTATGTTTTTGTCAGATGTTCAATTTTCAGCATTTCCCTTACCTCTGTATAAATTCCTTGTATATGTCAGACTGTTCCGGATCTTCATTTGATCGTCCGGAAAGAATTGATCAGATTTGCCGCAAAGACACATGCCAGGGCAAGCGGCAGATACCAGCTGCGCAGCACATCAGCCTTTGAGCCGAACATGGACATGCACAGGAACAGGATCCCTGCAGCCAGCAGGATGACTGCGCTGTATATCATAAGTTTTCTTTTCATGGATCCTCCTTATTGACGAATGAGCGGAAGTTATTCGTTTTCAATCAGATCCCTGAAGATCTCATCCTTGCTGTAGTTGCCGTACGGCATGCCCGGGATCTCCTTGAACGCCTTGCATACAGCAAGGGACATTTCCGAGAAAACAGCATTCATCTGTTCTTCCGTATACGGACAGTCATCCGTTACGATCAGCGTCGCGAAGCTGAACGCGATCAGCCACATATCCCGGAAATAGCAGTCTGCGGTATGCGCGTCCATCTTATAGATCCGCATGATGGAATCACGCACAAGGTCCTGGGAGAACCGCAGCACTTCCATTGCCCCGCCTGCAGCGCCGTCCGGTTTTGTCAGGAAGAGCAGTTTGTACAGTTCCGGTTCCTCTTTCGCGAAGCGGATATACTGCTTACCGACACCGAGAAAGGGGATCTTTTCCGTCAGACCGGTCTCGATGCAGGTACGGTATTTTTCTTTGGCAAGGTCATATACATCCCGTCTTAACTGATCCATCGACCCGTAATATGTGAAGATCGGTCTGGAGGATACATGCAGTTCTGCAGCGACTTCCCTTGCAGTTACGGCTTCGATCCCCTTTTTCCTTGCGACATTCAGAGCCGCATTTACGATCTCTTCCTGCTGAAACTTTACTCTCGGCGGCATAAGGATTCTCCTTTCTGTAAAACACTTGTTATGCAACATGCGTTGCATAACATATCTTCAGTATAGGGACTCTTCATGCGTGTGTCAAGGTCAGATGCAGTCTTTTCATGCAGTATGCACAATGGATACAGCAGCGGTGCTGCCCTTTGCTTTGTTGCACGGAAACATGATTTGCGTTAGAATGATTTAGCAATGCCCTCGTGATGGAATTGGTAGACGTAGTGGACTCAAAATCCACCGGTGGCGACACCGTGCCGGTTCGAGTCCGGCCGGGGGCACTTTTCTTTAATTAACACATCACTGTCATACCATACTCATATCTCGGGAAAAGCCTTATAAACTAAGGCTTTTTTCAATGAAACTATGGCATAACTGTGTCATAACTATGTCATAACGATACACAACTTTTGTGTATCAAATGTGTATCAAAAAGCAGGTATCATGATTGTCTGTTTGTGCTGTGTGTCTGTCATGCTGTCAGCAGGTGAAGATTAAGAATATACCATTCTTCGGATCACTGTTTTCATGCATACAAAACCTGCCGTGAACTAATGTATCCTTTAGTTGTGTTGTATAACTGAATAATTAGCATAACAATATACAAAAATGCACCCGTAAAGCACCGCCACGATGCGGTAGAGCGCATGTATGCATTCGGATGATGAAATACCCATCTGATGAAAGAATGCGCTTATACAGGCTTCCCCCGGGCTTGTACGCTGTTCCGTCTCCTGTGGGGTGCTTCAGATCATTCCACAGGCTGAGGGTGTGACCATGGTACAGGGCTGTCTGACGCTGATTTCCTTCAGGATGGACTACATATCATCCGATAGAATAATCACGCTTGCTACAGGCTGCCCGGTGCTTTATCCGCTTGTTTTGCTCCTGCTGTGGGGTGTACCGGGGGGATATATGGCGGTTAAAAAAGCTCCTGGGGAATGCTCTTTACCACAAAGCAAAAAAACGGCAGGATATGCCGTCTTTGTGGTTATCTGTAATTATTGAATTCAGGATAGTGTTCTTGATAATAGTCTTCGATGATCTGATCCGCATACTTTGACAGCAGTTCAGACAGACTGTAAGCGTGGTCTATTTCCGCCCCCCATGCATCTTCAGGACGATTGATTAAGACCCTTGTATTGTCTATTGTCCCGTCTGATACAAGCGTTAACGGCTTTGTGGGGTGTCTGTAAACGATCTTGGTTTCATAAATCGTGATGGTCTGTTCAACTCTGTTTCTATTATTTTTTTTCATCTCTAGCACCTCCATATTCCTTGTTAATCTGAATAATCAGCTTCCCTCTTTTGATAGCATTAAGCAGTGTCATCAGATTGTACTGCTTGTATTCCGGTTTACTTTCGAGGTTGTCATGAATCGGGATTACCACCCGGACATTTTCAATGAATGCCATTACTGAATGGTCATGTATTGCTGAAATCTCAAACGGTGTTTTACGATCCTTTAATATCGCTTTCATGTTTACCTCCTGCGATTGAGAATCTAAACAAAGAAAGGGCATCCACAGTGTGATTGTGGTAATGCCCTTTGGCTGGCTTGTCCCGTCCATTGATCGGGATGTATTCAGTTGTATTGTCATTTCTTAACCCTCACGCCCTTTTATCAGGTGTTCATAAACTGGGGGTTTTGGGTGTTTAGGCTGTGTCTGAGTACCCTCAGCACCCTAAATACCCATATTTTCACCACTAGAGAATAGGTCTTCAGGCTCAGTGATACCTGTCAGTGTAATGATTGTTTTACCGCTAGACTGCTTTTGATAATCTGTAAATCCTGCGTTCTTCAATTGCGATTTTGCTTTTTCAATTGTTTTACCGCTAAAGTCATCTTGCAATCTCTCAGTTAACTCTGTGGAATCAAAATGTCCCCCCTCATTCCTCAGTATTTCAAGAATGGCATCAGCACATTTCTGCTTCTTCGTGGGTCTTTTCGGCTGTCCGTTTTGATTGTTGGTCTTCTCGCTTTCAAAGTCGGACATTTTATTATTTGAATAACCGACTATGTTAACCCGTCCCCCGTCGAGATTGAACATAACAGATTGCACGCTGTCTTTGTCTCCGAAATTGGATTTTTCAACAGAAATATATCTGTCTTTGTCTTTAGTAAATCCGCACATTAAGACCTGCCGTGCTATATCCCATAAGTCAGCAGAATCAGCTAATTTGTTACGCCCGTATTCTCCTGAACGCTTGTTTGTATGCATTACGATGATAACAGCACAGTCATATTCTGATGCAAGGTAACTTATCGGCTGCGTCGCTTTTCTCATGTGGTTGCGTCTACTCATGTCTATAGTGCTTGCTAGAAAAGCCTGCAGAGGATCAAACACAATGATAGAGGGCTTGTACCGTTCCATGGCTTCATGGATCAAGGTATCATCAAACGTGATTTGATCCTGCTTCGTATCCTGTGCAACTACTCGGATATTATGCAGGTCAGCGCCTGCCTGCTCGAAACGCTGACGCAGTATGTTTTCAGGATCTTCCCCGGAAAAACATAATACAGTGTGGTTGCTGACAGGCTCAGTATTAGAACATAAGAATGTGTTTTCACCCTTGGAAATACTCGCAAGCAAAGAGACCCATACAAACGTTTTACCTACTCCGCCGTCACTGCCCAACAGAGTAATACCACGCTTTGGTATCCAATTGGGAATTAACCATTCTATAGGGCTATCATCCAACTTATCCGCAGATTTGATTAAATCTTGGTCACCTGCCGGGATATCGTTAAATGTATTTGGTAGCAAATCTTCAAGGCTCATTCTTCTATTTCCTCTCGTGTATCCTGTTCAGAATCTCCTCTAATATAATGCAGGATTCTGAAAACATGGTTTCGTTCTGTCATCGTGTGCGCTTCGGTCAACTTCGCAGATTCTTTAATCTGATTCAGTACAGGTGTGAAAGCCGTCACCGCTTCACGGACGATTAACAATGTGCTATCAATCATTTCCAATATACGGGCGGTTGTTTCCTGCCTTTTGTTCACCTCTGCGGTGTTGCTGCTTATGCAATGAGATACCGCACACACATTGTCATTAAGCTCATTCAGCTTTGAATAAATCGTTCTCAAGCCTTTTATGATTGTTTCGGTCTGGTCATCTGTCATGTTGTTTGATCTCCATCAGTTCAGACCGTGCCTTTTTTCGTATTCACGGCAGGCAATCGCATAATCGACCTTTTCAGGTGAAGACATATCTATACCGCTCCATTCCTCGCAGAATGCATCTAACCATGAACGGCGGTATACAATCCGTTTCCCGTACTGTCCGTATCTCAGCAGTTTTTTCTGTCTGTAATACCGCAACATTCTAGCAGTGAACGGGTATTCTTTCGGTACTTCCTCAGATGTCAGAAAATCGCTTTTCAGATCGGGATCACGCATGGTCATTATGGTTTTCACGCTCCTGCAGGTGCTGTCTGATGGTTTCAATCATTTTGTCCTGCTCCGCTTCGCTCAGTTCGTACTTAAGCAGTTTTGAAAAATCGGATGAGTCCATGCTCAGAATCTTTGATGCTTTACGCTGACTCAACTGATTTTCGAAAAGATAAGACTTTAATTTTGAGTTTTTCATAGATATTTACCTCCGTGCCATTGTAATTTCCAACGGCTACGCCTATAATTATAATGAAACCTGAGTATAAAAATAGAGTAACGAAAAATAAACTGAGGTTTCATATGAGATATGGGGGTATTACAGTGAAAAAACGAGAATACAGAGTCCCGATTTCCCGAAAGAATCTTGAGGATGTAATGAAGACTAGAGGGAAAAGACCAACTGACATTATTAAGGCGTTAGGTTATGAAGAACCACAAGTATGGTACAAGTATCGTAGAGAAGAGAAGTTTACATTAACTGATATCGATTTAATGGCTCAGTATCTCAGATGTGACCCTGACTGGTTACGGGGATATGATCGTACTGGTAAAGAAAAAATCTATGAGACGGATGCTGACGGGTCACTGATCGACGTTTCACGTTTCGGATATTACCACAGTATAAAAAAGGATGCTGAAATGCTCGATAGGGGGCAGGAAATCACATCACTTCTTGATAAGCTGTTGGAATTGCTCGCAGATGATTATCTGCATGTATCCGATAACAACGGCGGTCAGATATCTTATCATCAGTATCTGCGTGACATTGAAAAACAAGGTCTGCAACCTGCAGTTTCTACTGATGCACTGTTTGAATGCATCGTTGAGAAGATCAATCGTGATTCTTCACTGCAGTACCGTACCGTGCAGACAGTAAGGCGAAAGAAAGAAAGGAAAACAAAAAATGAATAAGAATACTACACTTAGTGAATGCATTGACGATTTGAACGCTCTGACGGCTCTCATGAGTTCATATTTGAATAATGAAATCAATATCGGCTCATGCACTGAAGAAATTCAGAACGATGTAATGATCTTCTACGATAAGATCAGCACAGACATTATTAACAGGATGCGGATGATTGACGGTCAGTCCACAGAATAAGGGGGCAATCATGGCTAAGGCTAAGAAGACAACGAAGAAAGAAAAATACATCACGCTGCGTACTAGCAAAAAGGGGACTGAATCGTATCAGATTACAATCAGGGCATACGGTCAGACGGTCATGAAATCCGTTCTGATTTCGGATTTTCCCAGTAAAAAAAGCGCTTTGCAGTTCGCTTGTCAGTTGCGTGATGAAATGCTGGTCAACATGGCAAAAGGCATATCTGTATCACAGTTTAAAACCGTTGCTGAATTGTATCAGGAGACTAACAACCTCATCACTATGAGAATGAAAACGAAAGACAAGCATGATATCTATTACCGTCAGGGTATCGAGAAGTACGGAAAACTGACGATTGATAAGATCACATCCGCAGATATTCAGCAGTCAATAAATGAATACGCAAAGACGCACACAAAACGGGCGACATCCGGCCTGCTTGCGGTATGGAGGCAGATTTATAAAGTATCTGCATTGCTCGGTATCAATGTGATTGACAGGACTGTAGCGGTAGTTATCCCGGAATGCGTACAGGGTACACCACGCAAAAAAGATATCAGTGATGAAGACCTGAAAACATTCTGTGACTGTCTCGTTGAATACAATTCCGCTTCAATCACTGGTCATTATCGTTCAATGGCTCTGTTCTATGCTATTCAGATTATGAGATATACGGGCTCGCGTCCTGCTGAATGCTTCGCATTAAGAAGAGAAGATATTAACCTCATCGCCGGGAATATTTCGGTAAATAAGGCTGTTCGCAGTACTCACGAAAGTTATAATGATATCGGGGCAACGAAGACGGAAAAATCACGGCGTATCGTTCCGATTTCAGAAAAGCTGCGTCCGATCCTGCGTGAATGTCTTGCATGGTCGCGGCATGATTTCATCCTCGCAGACTATCACGGCAATCTGTTCAGCATTGACGATATAGATACGCTTGTATTGCATGTACGTAAACAGTGCGGTGTTGACTTCACGTTGTACATGCTCCGTCATCAGTTCAGCACTGACCTGTACAGGGCAGGTGTTGCGTCTCCTGTTATCCGTGATCTGATGGGTCATGAATCGGCTACAATGTCACTTGATTATGCTACATCCAACGATGCGGACAGAGCAACGGCAATCAATGAGATTTCTCGAAAAATGGCATAAAATTGACAGTTCTGTGTATCAAATTGTGTATCAGAATTAAAACTGCTATACGCCATATAACAAAATCGGCCGTCTTCGAGTCCGGCCGGGGGCACTTTTCTTTTGTGCGGTTTTGCATACAGGGGTGAAACAAGATGAAGAGACCGGTAATCGCGGCGCTGAGCGCACTTCTGATCACGCTTGCGGGCATGTATATCAACTACAGATCGTTCCTGGATACGCATTATCTGAAATGGTCGCTGAAGATGCACGGCGGCGAGATCACTGCTGAAAACGGCTTCGGCCTGCGTGTCTCGCATATCTATGCGATGACGCCGGAGACTTCCGACAGTCACAGTCTCGGGTTCAGCCCGGTAAGCTTCCTTGTCACGTTCCTGGTGATCGCGGCAGCTGTAATCCTGGTCCTGTCCATAACGGAAAAGATCAGTCACAGAAGCATAGAACGGAGATGATCCGTTCTTTTTGCTATAATTGTGAATAATGAAGAAGAAGATAAAGAAAACAGCCGCGAAAGCACTGCAGAGATTCATCGATGCTTTTGCAGGCAACGGCCTGATGCAGGAGGAGACCCATGCGGAAGGCGCAAGAAGGATCACACAGGGCATGCCGGAACTCTGCAGACAGACTGCAGCCGAAGGCATCGTCATGCTGAAGAACGACGGTACCCTGCCGCTGGACAGGGATGACTGCGTATCCGTATTCGGCAGGACGCAGACCGACTGGTTTTTCGTCGGCCACGGCAGCGGCGGCGACGTGCATGCGCCGTATACGGTGTCCTTTTCCGATGCTCTGAAGAATGCGGGGGTTTTTTATAATGATACGCTGATGGACATGTATGAGACATGGTGCAGCGATCCCGACCACCTGAAGGAAGACGGCTGGTGGGGCCACTGGCCTTTCCATCATCCCGAGATGCCGCTGGATCCCGAAACGGTCACGGAAGCGTCCCTGCAGGGCAGCACGGCACTGGTCGTCATCGGCAGGGCTTCCGGCGAAGACCGGGACTGCAGGCTTGTTAAAGGCAGCTACTATCTGACCGATGAAGAGACAGAGATGATCCGTATGGTCACCGATGCATTCCGGCATACGGTGGTCATCCTGAATATCGGCAATATCATCGACCTTGCCTGGACGGAGGAATTCGGTGACCGGATCAGTTCGCTGCTGATCGCATGGCAGGGGGGGATGGAAAGCGGCAATGCCCTGACAGACATCCTGTACGGGAATGTCTCGCCGTCCGGCAGGCTGAACGATACGATCGCCCGCAGTTATAAGGACTATCCGTCATCCCTGAGCTTCGGCAGGAAGCGTGCCGCGTACTATAACGAGGGCATCTTTGTCGGCTACAGGTATTTTGAGAAATTCGCACCGGACAGGATCCTGTATCCGTTCGGCTACGGGCTCAGCTATACACGGTTCAGCTGTGAGCCCCTGGATTTTGCCTGCTCGGAAGATAAAGTCTCCGTATCTGTAAGGATCACGAATACCGGTACATTCCCGGCAAAGGAAACAGTACAGCTCTGGTGCAGGCTGCCGGAAGGCAGTCTTCCCGAACCGGAACGCGTACTGTGCGGGTTCACGAAAACAGGTACCCTGCAGCCCTCGGAAAGCGTGACAGCAGAGATCAGCTGTTGTGCGAAGGATTATTCGTCCTATGACATGAGGAGCTCCGCGTTCGTACTGGAACAGGGTGAATACCGGTTTGAAGTCAACGGGGAATATGCAGGCAGCGATGTAAGGGAAAGGACAGCTGTGGTCGAACAGTGCGAACCGCTGTACCATGCCGGCAGGCTCCTGAAGAAAAGGATCATGGACAGGATGCCGGAGGAGATCCCCGTTACAGGGGACAGGCGGTATATGCTGCAGGATGTGGCTGACGGACTGATCAGTCTGGAGACATTTATCGCCCAGCTTTCCGATACGGAGCTCGATGCCCTGACCCGCGGCCACGGCGCGATGAACTCGCCGCTCGGCACGCCGGGCAACGCCGGCGTATTCGGCGGGATCATCTCTTCGCTGCGGGATAAAGGCGTATCCCCCGTCGTCACATGCGACGGGCCTGCCGGACTGCGTCTGCAGAGATACTGTTCGCTTCTGCCGTCGGGGAATGTGATCGCCTGCACCTGGAACACGGAACTGGCACAGAAGCTCTATGAAGGGGCTGCGCGCGAGATGGAGGAGGCAGGGATCGATGTGCTCCTCGGCCCGGGGATGAATATCCACAGGGATCCGCTGTGCGGCAGGAATTTCGAATATTTCTCGGAAGACCCGCTTCTTTCCGGAAAGACAGCAGCCGCTGTCGTCCGGGGGATACAGAGCAGGGGAGCCTCCGCATGCCCGAAACATTACGCATGCAATAACCAGGAGACGAACCGGAACCGGCATGATTCGCGTGTTTCGGAACGTGCCCTGCGCGAGATCTATCTGAGGAACTTCGAGATATGCATAAAGGAGAGCGACCCGCTTACGGTCATGAGTTCCTACAATAAGATCAACGGCGTATGGGCGCATTATCACTACGACCTGTGTACGACGGTGCTGCGCGGCCAGTGGCATTTCCGCGGTACAGTCATCACGGACTGGTGGATGAGGCGGGCTGTCAGTGCGGAATTCCCCGCGCTCCGAAACAATGCCTACCGCATCCGCTCCCAGGTCGACGTGCTGATGCCGGGGAAGATGACGCATTTCAAGGGCGGTTTCCGCAGGGATCCCCAGCTTCATCTGTCGCTGCGGAAAGAGGACGGACTCACACGTGCGGAGATGCAGAGGACGGCAGCGAATGTGCTGCGGCTCGTTCTGCGCATTAAGTACAGGAAAGAAAAGGAGCTGTAACATGGAATTTGATAAAGTCATACGGGAAAGGTATTCAGTGCGGAAGTATTCCGCAAAAGCAATCGAAGAAGACAGACTGCAGGCTGTCCTGGAAGCCGGCAATATCGCGCCTACAGGCCACAACAACCAGCCGCAGAGGATCTATATACTGAAAAGCGAAGAAGCCCTGCGCAAAGTCAGGGAACTGACCAGGTGTGCTTTCAACGCACCGGCCGTACTGCTGTTCGCTTACGATGAAGATGAACAGTGGCACAATCCTTTTGAGGAGGGCATCGCCTCCGGCCAGCAGGACGTCAGTATCGTTGCCTGCCATATGATGCTGAAGGCATGGGATCTCGGGCTCGGCACATGCTGGGTGAATTACTTCCCGAATTCCGCAGTGCATGATACCTTCGGTCTTCCCGAAAAGGAAAAGGCTGTGCTGCTGATGCCCATCGGCTATCCGGCTGACGACAGCAGGCCTGCACCGCTGCACAGTGCGGTAAAGGAGACAGCGGAAACGGTATTTGAACTGTAACCGGAACAGCGGCGCACCGGATGCGTGCGCCATAACTGTACGATATCGGATATAATTGTTGACGGGGTGCTTATGAATACGAATGAAAAGATCACTGCGCTCAGGGAACTGATGCGCGAAAAAGGCATCGATGTATGCTATATCCCGAATGAGGATGACCATCTTTCTGCGGAGTATACTGCAGACTATTACAAGTCCAAATCCTATATCTCCGGATTTTCCGGGGAAGCAGGCTGCGTGATCGTCACGCAGGATTTCGCGGGACTCTGGACAGACGGCCGTTATTTCACACAGGCTGAGAACGAACTCGAAGGCACATGCGTCGAACTGATGCGCATGCGCCAGGAAGGCGTTCCCGATCCCATCGATTTCCTGATCGAACAGACACCGGAAGGCGGTAAGGCAGGCTATGACGGTTCCGTCGTTTCTGCGCGCGACAGCATCCGGATCTCGAATGAACTCAGGAAGAAGAACGCCTCCCTCCATATCAGCGACGATCTTGCAGGAATGGTATGGGGAAGTGAAAGACCTGCGATGCCGAAGGAAAAACTGTTCCTTCTCGAGCAGGAATATACAGGCGAATCCGCATCGGAGAGGATCCGCCGCGTCCGTGAAGCGATGAAAGCCGAGGATGCAGGCCTGCTGATCCTGACAGCGCTGGAGGACCCGTGCTGGCTGTTCAATATCCGCGGCAATGATATCGCCTGTACGCCTGTAGCCTATGCGTTCGCAGCGGTATCGATGGACAGCACTGTCTATTACGTCGACCGCGATAAGCTGACAGAAGAAGTCTATGCATATCTGAGCGCAAGCGGCGTTGAGATCAGGCCGTACGAAGCGCTCGCAGAAGACCTGAAAGCGGTAAGGGATACACGCGTGATGTGCAGCCTGGATTCCCTGAATACGAAGCTCTATGCATGCCTCGGCAGCGACAACAGGATCATCAATACGATCTCGCCTGTCGCACGCTTCCGGGCTGTCAAGAATGAAACAGAGATCCGCAATATACGCAATGCCCATATCAAAGACGGCGCAGCGATGGTCCGCTTTATCAAATGGATCCGCGAGACGGCTCCTGCGGATGAGCTGGATGAAGTGAAAGCGCAGAACCATCTGTATGAACTGCGCGCCGCACAGCCGCTGTATATCGAACCGTCATTCCCCACGATCTGCGCCTACCAGGAGAACGGTGCGATGATGCACTACAGCGCAGCGGAGGGGAACTGTTCCCGCATCCGTCCGCGCGGCTTCCTGCTTGTCGATTCCGGCGGGACCTACAAAGACGGTACGACCGATATCACCAGGACGATCTCGCTCGGTTTCCTTACAGATGAGGAAAAGATGCTGTATACGAGGGTGCTGAAAGGGCATCTCGCACTTGCACGGGCACGGTTCCTGTACGGTACGACCGGCAATAACCTGGACATCCTCGCCAGAGGTCCTGTCTGGGACATCGATATCGATTACCAGTGCGGGACAGGCCACGGCGTCGGTCATGTGCTCTCCGTTCATGAAGGCCCGCACGGCATCCGCTGGGGCAGGCCGCTTCCCGGAAGACCGAACGCAGTCCTCGAAGAGGGCATGATCGTCACGAATGAACCGGGCGTCTATATGCCGCATAAACTGGGCATCAGGATCGAGAACGAGCTCCTGGTGCAGAAAGGCACAAAGAATTTCTACGGCCAGTTCCTGTATTTTGATGACATCACGCTGTGCCCGTATGAAAAGGATGCGATCGATCTTTCCCTGCTCAATGACGAAGAGATCCGTCAGATCAATGCGTATCACGCACATGTATATGAGATGCTCAGCCCGCTTCTGAATGAAGAAGAAAGAGAATGGCTGAAGAAAGAAACAGAAGCTTTATGAAACTGATATCCTGGAACGTGAACGGTCTGCGGGCCTGTGCGAAAAAGGGCTTTGCGGATTTCTTCCTGCAGTGCGATGCGGATATCTTCGCCCTGCAGGAGACAAAGATGCAGCCGGAACAGCTCGAGGCGGAACTGAAATTCGAAGGCTGGCACAGGTATATGCACAGCGCCGAAAGAAAAGGCTATTCCGGCACGATGGTCTATACGAAGAAGGAACCGCTTCAGGTCATCTATGACATCGAAGGGGATGAGACGAAGGAAGGCCGCGTCATCACGCTTGAATACGAAGATTTCTGGTTCGTATGCGCCTATGTGCCGAATTCCAAGGACGGCCTGTTGCGCCTTGATTACCGGATGGAATGGGAAGGGTATCTGAAAGCCCATCTGAAGAAGCTGGATGAGACAAAGCCCGTCATCTATACCGGGGACCTGAATGTGGCGCACGAAGAGATCGATATTCGCAATCCGCAGGCCAACCGCAGAAATGCAGGCTTTACGGATGAGGAACGGCAGAAGATGACAGAGCTTCTGGACAGCGGATTTACGGATACCTTCCGTTACCTGTATCCCGAAGAAGTGAAATACTCGTGGTGGAGCTACCGCTTCAAAGCAAGGGAAAGGAATGCCGGCTGGCGCATCGACTACTTTATCGTCTCCGACAGGCTGCGTGACAGACTGTCGGATGCCCTGATCTTTGACGATGTGACCGGGTCGGACCACTGCCCTGTAGGGCTGATTGTCGGAATTGATCTCTGAATTGTAGTATAATGGAAAAGTCGTGGAGGTAACATTCATGGATGTCAGATCTATGGTAGAAGGATACAGGGACGAGCTCCTTGAAAAACTGGGGAAACTTGTATCGATCAACAGTGAGGAAGGCACAGCCCTTCCCGATGCGCCGTTCGGCGAAGGACCCAGGGAAGCGCTGCTCGCAGCTCTGGATATGATGGAGAAAGACGGTTTCAGGACCGTGAACCTGGATAACTATATCGGTTACGGTGAATTCGGCGAAGGCAGCGAACTGATCGGCATCGTCGGTCATCTGGATATCGTACCCGCAAAGAAGGAAGACGGATGGGATACCGACCCGTTTGAGATGACGGAAAAGGACGGCGTCCTGTACGGAAGGGGCGTCAGCGATGACAAAGGCGCTGTCGTTGCCAGCATGATCGCGATGAAGGTGCTCAGGGACATGGGCGTTCCTGTAAACAAGCGCATCAGGCTGATCATGGGGACGAACGAAGAGTCCGGTTCCCGCTGTCTGAAATACTATGTGCAGAAGGAAGGATCTGTCGATCTCGGCTTTACGCCGGACGGCGAGTTCCCGGGCGTCCATGGTGAAAAGGGCATGGTCGGCGCGGTATACCGCTCAAAGAAGACAGGCATCCATTCCATCAGCGGCGGCACCGCGAAGAACGTTGTATGCCGCAAGTGCACGGTCGAAGTCGACAAATGCAGCTTCTCCCGCAAGAAACTGGAAGATTATTTCAACAATCATGATCTGGAATTCGAGATCGACAACAACGATTCCGGGACTGTGATCACGCTGTACGGCCGCGCTGCGCATGCCAGCATGCCCGAGCTCGGCATCAACGCGATCTCCTGGCTCCTCATGGGACTCAAAGAGGCAGGTTTCCAGGATCCCTTCGTTGAATTCTACACATCGCATTTCGGACTGCATACCGACGGCACCGGCATCGGTGCGGCATGCAGCGACGAATACGGTGCGCTGACGCTGAACAACGGCGTGATCGGCATGAAGGACGGTGTGATCGAAGGCTCGATCGACATCCGTTTCCCTGTCACCTACAGCGCAAAGAAGGTCGTCAAACTGATGGAAGGCCATCTCGAAGACGAGAACGGCGTGATCGAGATCCTGCATACCGGCGAACCCCTGTTCTTCCCTGCGGATTCACCGCTCGTGACTTCGCTCGTGGAAGCCTACCGTGAAGTGACCGGCGATACGGAAGCACAGCCCATGACGATGGGCGGCGGCACATATGCGAAGGGTATCAGCAACACGATCGCATTCGGCTGCGCATTCCCCGGCAGGGATTACAAGATCCATGACGCGAATGAGTTCGTAACGGTCGAAGAACTGCTGAAGCAGGCGGAGATCTACGTCGCGGCACTCATCCGGTTATTAAACGTTTAAGCATCTTTTACAGATGCTTTTTTTGAAGGCGAAGAAATAGTATAATTCTGAATATGAAAAAAGCAGCGATTCTATATGATTTTGATAAAACGCTCTGCACCAAGGACATGCAGGAATACAGCCTGATCCCGGCACTCGGTTATGAAAGTCCTTCCGATTTCTGGGATGAAGTGACCGAGATCAGCGTGCGCAACAGGATGGACGGGATCAGTGCCTATCTGTATCTCCTGGCAAAGAAATACGAAGAGGCAGGCAATCCCCTGCGGAAAGAGATGTTCACGGAGATCGGGAGGGATATCATCCTTTACAACGGCGTGGACACCTGGTTCAGGCGCATCAATGAATACGGCAGGAAAGCAGGTTTCCTGATCGAGCACTACATCATCTCATCCGGCATGTCGGAGATCATCAAGGGCTGTTCCATCGCGGACCAGTTCCGGAAGATCTATGCCTGCAGGTATTACTATGATGAAGACGGAAACGCTGTATGGCCGGCCCAGGTCGTCAACTATACGACAAAGACGCAGTATATCTTCCGCATCAACAAGCAGGTGCTGAACGAGAACAACGACAATGAGCTGAATGATTATGTCCCTGCCGAGCAGAGGCCGATCCCTTTCTCAAGGATGATCTATATCGCCGACGGCATCACGGATATCCCGTGCATGAAACTTGTAAAGGAATACGGCGGCAAGGCGATCGCCGTATACAATGAGACATCGCAGAAGGCGGAAGAGACCGCAAGGAAGCTGATCCGGGACGGCAGGGCCAACTACATGGTCAGGGCGGATTACAGTGAAAACAGCGACATGGAATGTCTGATGAAGCTGATCATCGATCATATGAAAGCGGATGACAGGCTCAGTGATCTGGAAGGTAAATGCAGATGAGTGAAAAGACTGTTAAAAAAAGAAAGACAGATTATGTCCTGATCATAATGTGCGTCCTGCTCCTCTTCGTCACATGCGGCACGTTCCTCCACGGCTGCAGCGAGAAGATGAAGAAGAGATATGTCGTGGAACTGGATGCGGCATTCGGCGGATCCAATACAGGCTTTAACGGTGTTGTCCGTGAATCCGGATTCACCGAGAACCTTGCGGAAGCCATCGAGGAAGCGCTGACCAAAGACGGGAACTTTACCGTGATCCGCACGCATGACAAAGGCGAGGAATCCTCGGTAACGCAGAGACTGGAGAAGATCGAAAGCGATAAACCGGACATCGTGATCAGCGTCCACGCATCCGGCAGCCCGGATGAGACAAGGTCCGGCATGCATGTGTATGCCCAGCCGGCGGCGATGAAGGACCATGAAGCTTCCGTAAAGCTTGCACAGGCGATCCAGAAGGCATTCGCGGATACGTCCCTGAAACCGCAGGCAGGCTATCTCTACTATGAGATGACCGACAGGGATACGGAACGGCTGAAATTCGCGGAGATCACGGATAAGACGGATTATAAGCTGAAGACCTGGAACATCCTGGAAGGATCGGGCTTCCCGTCTGTCGTCGTCGACCAGATCTATATCTCCAACAAGGATGATGTCCGCCAGTGGGCGAATCCCGACGGATACAAAAATGCCGCAGAGAGATATCTGAAGGCACTGAAAGAGTATTTTGCAATAGGTAGTGAAGAATGAAAAAGAAGATCTGTGCCGGTACATATACCGGGAAAACAAGCGAAGGCATCTACAGCTTCCGGTTTGAAGACGGCGTGCTTTCCGATGTGCAGCTGTTCTGCGGGATCGGCAATCCGAAGTATCTTTCCTTTGCGGACGGCAGGCTGCTGAGCGTATTCGACAATGCGGACGGCGCCGGTACGGCGATCCTCTCCGCAGAGGGGGAAGTGCTGGATTCCGTTATCTATGAAAAGGAAACATCCTGTTATATCACGGCGGACGGTGATGAGATATTCACGGCGAACTTCCATGCCGGGACAGTGACGAAGCTGAAGAAGGACGGGGACCGCCTCACATTCGTCAGGAAGAAAGAGATCCGGAAACTTGCGGGCTGCCACCAGGTGCTGTTCGCGGATGACAGGATCCTCGTGCCGTGCCTGGAGATCGATAAGGTCATCATCCTGGACAGGGATCTTGAACAGACAGGTGAGATCTGCTTTGAAAAGGGGACCGGCCCGAGACACGGCATCCTGACAAAAGACAGGAAATACTTATATCTCGGTTCCGAACTGTCCAATGAACTGTTCGTCATCCGCATGGAGGATCTGCAGATCCTGCATACGGTATCCGTACTCGGTGAAGACGGCAGGTACGGCGAAGGCGGCGCGGCTGTGCGCATGAGCGCGGATGAAAGGTTTGTCTATGTGTCCACAAGGGGCAGAGATGTGGTCTCCGTGATCGAAATGAACGATCATGAGCCCCGTTTCGTGCAGAAGACTTCCTGCGGCGGCGAACACCCGCGGGACTTCATCCTGCTGGACGGATACCTGCTTTCCGCGAACCGCTTCACGAATTCCGTCACATGTTTCAGACTGAACGAAGACGGCACGGTCGGGGAGATGACATCCTCTGTCTCTGTTCCCGAAGCTGTGTCGCTGCAGACAATATAAAAAAGGGCAGAGCCCTTAAGGATCATTCAAGGCTGAACCGCAGCGCGGCCCGGCCTTTTTCATATGTCACATCGAGCATCGCGCCGTTGATCATCGTCATCGACGGGATCGTATGCCCGACATCCGCCTGGTACAGTACCGGAATACTGCCGAGGCTTCTTTCAATGGCTTCCGCATAGGTCATGCCCGTATCGCTCGATTCAAACAGGACCCTGCCGACGATAACGGCATTCGTATGCCGGAACCATCCGGCATATCTCATCTGCAGGAGCGTGCGGTAGAATACTTCCGCACCGAGCGAAAAATTGTCAAAATACCAGATCAGCCCGTCCTCCTGATACCGTTCGTCAAACGCCCGGACAGTTTCGTATTCCGTTCCGATCAGGTCCTTCAGCACATCGATGCAGCCGCCGATGCACCTTCCCGTAACATGGATATCGCCGGCAGTCGAGATCCACTGCACAGGCGTATCGAATTCGATCTTCTCGGCCAGGAAGCCCGGTGTTTTCATATACATGTCAAAGCTCTTCTGCGTGATCAGATCGCCTCTGACGAAGGACAGCGCATTCTTCAGGTGATCCGGCAGGGGAAGGATATCGAAGCTTCCCGCATTGAAACCGTACATCGTTGCGACGTCGCAGCTGACGGTATACGGGAACAGTATGCCTGTCGGGTCCGACGCACCGCTCAGCCATTTCGGATGTGCCTTCATCTGTGCAAAGTCGACATACGGCAGGATCTCGAACAGGAAATCCCCGCCTGCGGCAGACATGACCATCTTTACTTCATCATCCGCGAACAGTTCGTTCAGTTCCCTGGCTCGCGTCTGTGCATCGGCGCTCCTGTCTGCGAATACCCTGACAGAGGCAGTCTCCTTCGTACGGTAGCCGCATTCGTGCAGCGTCTTCAGGGACGCTTCAAAATCAGGTATCTTCTTCCCGACGCCTGCACTCGGCGCGCAGATGCCGATCGTTTCTTTCTTCTGTATGAATTCCGGATAAATCATAAGGACCTCCCTGTCCATTATATGGTGAATCGATCGTCCTGCACAAACAAATCCGAAATGGTATAATCACGCTATGAGAAGCGTATTGATCACAGGCGGTTCGGAAGGCATCGGCTTCGAACTCGCAAAGCTGTTTGCGAAAGACGGGTACAGACCTGTGCTTTGCGCAAGGAGCGAAGAAAAACTGAAGCGGGCGCAGCAGATCATCCAAAACGAATACGGCGTCTTATGCCGGACGGTCACCGCTGACCTTTCGCAGGAAGACAGCGCCGCAGAACTGTATGCGCAGCTGGAGGGGGAGGATATCACGCATGTGATCCTCTGCGCCGGCAGGGGCATCCTGTCGGAAAGCTGGAACGTATCCGCAGCAGAGGAGAAGGATACACTGATCCTCAATGTATACAGCTGTGTGGAACTGGCAAAGCATTTCATGCGGCGCATGAAGGAGACCGGCGGGGGAACGATCGTCTTTATCGCGAGCACCGGGGCATTTCAGAGCGGCCCGTATGTCGCTTCCTATTACGCCTCGAAAGCTTATATACAGAGCTATGCCGGCGCAGTGCAGCGGGAAGCGGAGCCTTACGGCATCCATGTCTCCTGCGTTTGTCCCGGCCCAGTCCGCACCGGTTTCTATGAAAAGATCCGCAGCAGCGCCCCGTGGTACGCGATGGATGCCGGCAGATGCGCAGCCTATATCTATGCGCACCTGGACAGGCATATGATCGTGCCCGGGCTCATGAACCGCATGCTGCGGGCGGTACCGGCGTCCCTCAAAGCGGATATGCTTGCGCGCATGAAGGAAAAAAGCCTGAAAAAAAAAGCAGGATGACCTGCTAGGCAAACAGTGAGCCGATCCCGTAGGACAGGGATGTCATGATCACTGCTGCGAGGAAGATGCCGATCAGGATCGACACGGATGCTTTTTTCACGTCCATGTCGAACAGGGAAGCTACCAGCGTCCCCGTCCAGGCACCTGTGCCGGGAAGGGGTATGCCGACAAACAGCGTCAGTCCGAACATGCCGTATTTATCGATCTTGGGCTTGTTCTTATGTGCTTTGTTTTCGATCCACTCTGCTGCCCTGGAGAGGTGGTGTTCACTCATCCAGTGGAGCAGTTTTTTGATTCCGAACAGGATAAACGGAACAGGGATGATATTGCCGAGCACACACCAGAAGACGCCTTCCCAGATCGGTATATCCAGAAACAGCGGTCCGGCAAGGATCAGTCCGCCTCTTTCTTCGATGATCGGGATCATACTGATAAAGAATACAGACATCTGCGGTGAAAGGACCGTGCCGATCGTGCTGTTCCACCATTCAATAAAACCGTTCATAGATCCTCCGTTCCATATGTGAAGTAATTTACCATATGTCCGGATGTTCCGCAACTGCAGCCGGTTGACTTAATCAATATTTTAGGATTTCAATTACGGTCAAACATAGTAAACTATTGTTAGGAGAAACTATATGAGACATCTGAAACAATTCGGGATCATCCTGCTGGTCACATGTATCGGTGAGATCATCCGGTTCCTTGTACCGCTGCCCATACCCGGCAGTATTTACGGGCTTGTATTGATGCTGATACTGCTCTGTACGCATGTCGTCAAACTGCAGTCCGTCTGGACGACTGCATCTTTCCTGATCGAGATCATGTCGGTCATGTTCATTCCTGCCGCCGTCGGTCTGATCCAGTACTGGGGTGACCTGCAGCCGATCCTGCTGCAGACGGTACTGATGATCGTGCTTTCAACCGTGATCGTCATGGCAGTAACCGGTATCACGGCACAGAAGATCATCGAACATGACAGGGGAGGTTCCAAATGAATGAACTTGTAAGCAGTTCCGCCTCTTTCGGCGTTGTCATCAGCCTGCTGGCTTTCTACGTCGGCACACTGCTGAAAAAGAAATTCAAGCTCGGTATCTTCAACCCGCTGCTGATCGCGATCATCCTCACCGTGGCTTTCCTGCTGGTGTTTAAGATCGATTATGAGAATTACTATGCCAGTGCGAAATACCTCAGCTGGCTGCTGACGCCGGCAACGGTATCCCTCGCGATCCCCCTGTATATCGAGATCGAGCGTCTGAAGAAGAATATCAAAGCGATCCTCATCAGTATTTTTGTCGGCTCGCTCGTCAGTCTTCTCTGTGTCCTTGTCATGTCCATGCTGTTCGGATTCAACCATGCCCAGTACATCACGTTCCTGCCGAAGTCGATCACGACAGCCATCGGCATGAGTGTCTCCCAGGAACTCGGCGGCATCGTCCCGATCACCGTAGCAGCCATCGTCGTTACCGGCATCCTCGGCAACATGATCGCGGAGACTGTACTGAAGATCTTCAAGATCACCGACCCGGTAGCCAAAGGACTGGCGATCGGCACGAGCGCACACGCGATCGGTACAGCCAAGGCGATGGAATTCGGCGAGACCGAAGGCGCCATGTCTTCGCTTGCGATCGTCGTGGCAGGTATCCTGACCGTGATCGGCGCGCAGATCTTCGCAATGTTCATCTGAAAAAAGACCTCACGGTCTTTTTATATATTTCTTCATCAGAAACAGGACTTTCACCGCATGTTTCGAAGAGATGATCAGATACGTATCCGTACGCTGGTCATCTTTTTTAACCTGTACGGAATAGGGGATCCCTTCTGCCTTCAGCCTGGATAACAAAGCTCTGGCATCTGTTCCTTCCGTGATCCTGTATCTCTCCCTGAATGCGCCCATGGTATTACCAATATACCATACGGGATAAAGAAAAAAACTCCTCCTGCAGGACAGAAGGAGTCGGAATGATCAGTCGAGGCCTTCCTCGCCGTTGGAGGCGATGACCTGTTTGTACCAGTAGTAAGAGTCTTTGGGTATCCTGTCCAGCGTGCCGCTGTTCTCATCCTCTTCACGGTCGATATATACGAAGCCGTAGCGTTTCTGGTAACCGTTCAGCCAGCTCAGCAGGTCTGTGTACGACCATGTGCAGTAAGCCAGGATCCTGCATCCGTCATCACAGGCTTTTTTCAGCTCCTGCAGATGGGAACGCAGATAGGCGATGCGGTAGGGATCGTGGATCTTCCCGTCTTCGAGCTTGTCGAACGCACCGAGACCGTTCTCCGAGATCAGTACCGGCAGGTCATAACGGGATGTGATCTCACGGCATGCGAAACGCAGTCCCATCGGATCGATCGTCCAGTCCCAGTCGGTCGTAGGCAGGTTCTCATTCTTCGGGTTGCGGTACAGGCCGGCGATGCCGGACATCTGCGTCGTACCCTTTTTGCCGGTCGTGTTCATCTTGCCCATGCCGTCAACGCCGTCAATGGGATTGTATTCAACGCTTGTCGTCTGGTAGTAGTTCACGCCCATGAAGTCGATCTTCTGCGCAGCGGCTTTCATGATCTCTTCGTCGCCTTCTTCCATAACAGGCGCCATGCCCCTGGATTCCTGATATGCCCGTGCGGCACGGGGATATCTCCCGTATGCATAGACATCCATCCAGTAGAAATTCTGCAGATCGTCATAGTCGGCCTTGGCCATGGCATCTTCCGGCTTGTTGGTCACGGCATAGGAAGGACCGTAGGCGAAGGAGGAACCGACCATTGCGTCCGGCCACAGTTCCTTCAGCGCAAGAACGGACTTCGCATGCGCCATGAAGGCATGATGGTTGACCTGGTAGAAGGTCCTGTAGTCATTCTGCTTCCCGGGAGGATGGGTAGCCATCAGCCAGCCGTGCCCCGTGAAAACATTCTGTTCGTTGATGATGATCCAGTGCTTTACGCGGTCCCCGAAATGCTCGAACAGGGTCTTTGCGTAGCGTACGAAATCATCGACGATGCGGCGGTCTTCCCAGCCCCCGTACTGGTCCTGCAGTGCCTGCGGCAGGTCCCAGTGGTATACGGTGACCATCGGCGTGATATTATACTGCAGGCATTCGTTGATCAGCCTGTCATAGAAGGCGAGACCTGCCTCATTGACTTCGCCGTTGCCGTCCGGATAGATACGCGTCCATGCGATCGAGAAACGATAGGCTTTCAGCCCCATCTCAGCCATGAGCCGGACATCTTCCTTATAGCGGTGGTAATGATCGACTGCTTTGTCCCCGGTTGTGGCCATGAATGTCTTGCCGGGGATCCGTACAAATTTGTCCCAGACCGAGACGCCTTTCCCGTCTTCATCCCAGGCGCCTTCCACCTGGTAGGCCGCAGATGCGCTGCCCCACAGGAAGCCTTCCGGGAAACCTTTAGATTTCTCAAAATACATAAAACATCTCCTTTACCTACATCATAGAACAAAACCGTGAGCATTGCAGTGTTCAGGACCGGAATCCGTTATTTTTATCCGATGGACATTTCTGTTCATTTATATCCTGTGTTTTTAACATTTCTATAAGACAGCAAAGAATAAAACACTTACAATAAATATATGCAGTTATACCTTTCGCTCCTGGCTGCAGGCATCATGCCTGTCGCCGCTTCCGCGCTTCTCAGCCGGCTGTTCCGGCAGGAAAAGATGAAGGCAGTATCCGATATGAAAAAACAGATCCTCTGCGGTCTGGTTTTCGGCGTGATCGCGATCGCAGCGACGGAATTCGGTGTTCCCTTCAACGGGACAGTCATCAATGTGCGCGACGCTGCACCGCTCTGCGCAGGCCTGCTTTTCGGCGGGCCGGCAGGCATCATTGCCGGTACGGTCGGTGCTGCGGAAAGATGGTTTGCCGTATACTGGGGCGTCGGTGAATTCACCCGGACTGCCTGCACGATCTCGACGTTCCTTGCCGGCCTGATCGCAGCGGCACTGCGGAAATACATGTTTGATGAAAAGGCACCGGCCCTGCAGCACTGCATACTGATCGGCGTCGTGGTGGAAGTGATCCACATGCTGATGATATTCCTGATGGGGATCGCTTATGTAAAGTTTTCCTTCCGTTATGTCCGGGTATGTTCAATGCCCATGATCCTGGTCAATACGATCGCACTGACAGCCGCGGCCTACGCTGCCGGCAGGGCAGGCGGTGACGACAGATCTGCGTCCAAAGACAGGATCCCCACGATCTCCGATATATTCCAGGTCCGCCTGATCACCATTATCCTGCTTGCATTCCTGTCAACGTCCCTGTTTACCTATATCATGCAGAACCAGATCGCCAGCGAGAATACGTCACAGCTGTTCCAGCAGAATCTGAATGATGTCAGGGAACTGGTCTCGAACCAGTACAGGGATCATCTGCTCCATATCAACCGGGGCGTCGCAGCCGAAATCACGGAGAACGGCTTCGGGGATATCCGGCAGATCAAACGGGAAAACAGATTAAGCGAGATCGATGTCATCGGCAAAGACGGGACGATCCTTGCTTCAACAGATCCATCCCTGACAGGAAAGGAAATCAGTAATGCCGTTCCTTTTTCAGATTATTATCTGGAGCTGCTTGAAAGCGGCGAGTATTTTGAACAGGAGGTCGAACGCAACACCGAAAACAATTCTTCGGATGAGATCTATAAATCCACGATCTTGAAGGCGGGTGACGGCATGGTATGTGTATCCGTCAGCAGGGAACAGTATCAGGAAACTGCCGATGCTTTCATCCGGGAGATCATTGCGCAGCGCCAGATCGGTGAAGACGGGGGCATCATCTACTACAATAACGAATACGCGGTCATCGACTCGACCTGGGGACTTCTTTACGATGTGAAGACCGAGAAACGGATGCCGGTCGAGATCGATATCGCCGGTCATAATGAATATTCGGTATACACATGCAGGATCGGGGAAAAGGAATATTACTGCATGCATGTGCGGGAAGGCAGCAACTACCTGGTAAGTGTCTGTTCGGTCGATGAAGCGGATTTTTCAAAGTCACTGTCGATCTATCTGAATTTCTACCTGCTCACGATCACGTTCGCGACACTGTTCGTTATCGTCTATCTCACGATCAAATACCTGATCGTCGGTAATATCCAGAAGGTCAACAGCTCCCTGTCGCAGATCACCGACGGTGATCTGGATACGGTCGTTGACGTCCGTTCATCCAGGGAATTCATCGATCTCTCGGACGATATCAACTCCACGGTCGATACCCTGAAGCGCTATATCGCGGAAGCCAATGCCCGGATCGATACCGAGCTGAAATACGCGAAGGATATCCAGTCTTCCGCACTGCCTTCCGTATTCCCCGACAGGGAAGAGATCGATCTGTATGCGCTGATGAATCCGGCCAGGGAAGTCGGCGGCGACTTCTATGATTTCTATTTCCTTGAAGGGAACAGGCTCGTCTTCCTTGTTGCGGATGTATCCGGCAAAGGCATACCTGCCTCGCTGTTCATGATGCGCGCGAAAACGATCCTGAAGACCTATGCGGAAAACCGCATCGGCATAGCAGACATCTTCACGAACGTCAATTACCAGCTCTGCGAAGGCAATGATGCATCCATGTTCGTAACAGCCTGGATGGGTATCCTGGATCTGGAGACCGGTATTCTGAAATTTGCAAATGCAGGGCACAACCGGCCGCTGGTCCGCCGCGGCAGCGGGGAATATGAGTTCCTGAAAGAAAAGCCCGGCTTCGTGCTTGCCGGTATGGAAGGGATGTCCTATAAAGAGCAGACACTGACGCTTGAGCCCGGGGATGAGATCTTCCTTTATACAGACGGCGTCGTGGAAGCGACGAATGCACAGCAGGAGCTGTACGGGGACGACAGGCTCAGGACATGCCTGAACCGGCATGCCGGGGAAAGCGCGAAAAAACTCTGTGAGAGCGTGCGTAAAGATGTCGACGAGTTCTATGACGGCGCGCCGCTGTTTGACGATATTACGGAGCTTTCCATGAAGTTCCGGAAATATGCATCGGGATAACACAGGACAAACAGAAAAAAAACGAAGCGGCAGGTCATCCTGCCGTTTCGCTGTCCTTCAGGTGCGGTTTCAGTCATTCCGTGATGTTCTGGAAATCGATCGAAGGGTTCCCGTCTTTGTCATAGGTGACGGCGTCCTTGTCCAGGATCAGCTGATCGATCGCATCCAGATACGCTTCGATGGAAGGGTATTCCGGCCTGTATGCGGAAATGATCTGCTTCGCCGCGCTTCCGCCGTCCGACAGGAGGGCATCGATCACGAACAGCTGTGCTTTGATGGAATTCATGCACAGTCTCTCCGGATCTGCCGGATCAAAGTCGATCCCGTGGAACGTCCCGGAAGCCCCGGCAGCGTTGAACTGCACGCCCGGCATCACACAGGTGACGTCGCCGAAATCGGAAGACCCCGTGCCCCAGTGACCGTAATCGAAACGGACCCTGTCTTCCCCGGCAAGATCGACGCAGCAGGATTCGACCAGTTTCATAAACTGCGGGTCATGGTGCTCCGGCGCATATCCGGGCCTGTCGGTAAGCTCAACGCCTGCACCGAGCGCAAGGGCAGCACCTGCCATGGCACGGTTGACTTTCGTGTTCTCGCGCCGGATCGCTTCCAGTGTTTTCCCTCTTACATAGCTTTCGATCTTCATCTCATCGGGGATGATATTCACGGCGGATGTGACACCCATCATGATCGGGTGGAATCGGATCGTATCCTGATCGGGGAATGTCTCGCGCAGGTCGTTCACTGCCTGCAGTCCGAGCATGGCCGCATACTGGGCGTTGATGCCGAGATGCGGCGAACCGCCGGCATGCGCAGACCTGCCTTTGAACCGGATGTTTTTTGCCATGCAGCCGTTGCTGCCGTAACCGCAGCTGAAATCAAACGGTTCCCCGTCGCCGGCAGCCGTGCCGTGCACCATGAGCGCAAGATCCGCGTCATCCAGGATGCCCCTGCGCATGAACTCCGTCTTGCCGCCGAAGTATTTGATGATCCCTTTCCGGCGCAGTTCTTCACGGAAGCCCAGCTGGATCATCTCTTCTGCCGGCACCGCGATCAGCCGGATCGTCCCGCACAATCCGTCCAGCGCGTCCGGTTCTTTTAATGCGGCCGCGATGCCGAGAAGGGCAGCTGCCTGGGCATGATGCCCACAGCAGTGCGTCATCCCGTTCACGGATTCCGGATGGTTTGCGATATCCAGTGCATCCAGTTCACCGAACACAGCAAGTACAGGACCTTCTTTTCCGGTGCATACATCCGCATAAAAGCCCGGTATATCACCAAAACCGGGTATCTTCCCTGCCAGGACCGGCTCATATCCAAGAGCCCGGAATCTTTCCAGCAGATAATCGTGTGCTTCCCACTCCGTATAGCCTGTCTGGGGATGACGCCACAGCCATCTTTCCGCATCAAAAACAAGCTGTCTGTGCCTGTCGGCATTGTTTACGAGCTTTGTCTGTCTCTCATTCATGATCTCACCTCGCCAGTTACTGACAGTATAGTATATTCCATGCATACACGCTATTGACCTGCAACCGCACTGCGGAAAACAAAAAAGGGACTCGCAGGATCCCCAGAGTATAAAAAAAAGTGGAGCTTACGAGAATCGAACTCGTGACCCCCTGCTTGCAAAGCAGGTGCTCTCCCAGCTGAGCTAAAACCCCA